>JALQUZ010000048.1 GCA_023263695.1 Ilumatobacteraceae bacterium | reverse complement strand
ACCAACATGTGTTGCCAGAAATCGCCAAACCCTCGTGAGCGCAAGGCATCTACTTGCAGCTGCTGTAATGCGGGTAGGCCACCAACATGTTCCCAGCCCTTGTTTGGCGTTGTGCTTACGTGTGCTTGAGAGAGTTCGTTCACTGCAGATACATATATACGAGTTCCGTTAAAGTAGGCGCCTTCACCAACCGTTGCCCACCAGCGCATGCCAAGCGCGGGAGCAGACACGACTCCAAGAATTGGTGTCTCATTATGCACGAGCGCAATGAGTGACCCCCACACAGGAACTCCGCGCACGAAATTGGTGGTGCCGTCGATGGGATCGATAACCCACAGGTACTCGGCATTGGTTGGGCCGCTGATTCCGTGCTCTTCGCCGTAAATGCCGAAGTCGGAAAAAGCGCCGCGAAGCACTGAGGAGATAGCCGTTTCCGTATTGCGGTCAATTTCAGTGACCTCGCTGTTATCGGTCTTCCGTGAAACGGTGAACTCTCGGTTTGTGAACCCGGCAAGGCTCACATTGTCTGCCGCATCGGCAGCTTTCAGTGCCGTTTCTAAATATTGCTTATTGATTGACAAGTCGTTGCACCGTTGCAGCGATGCCTTCGGCGTGTAAACCAAGGCGAGACAGAATCGCGTCAGGCTTTGCTTGCGGAATAAATTGCTTCGGTATGCCAAGCACTTCAATGCTTGGACGTTGCGCTCCAGTTGCATGAGTCACCAAGTCTTCAATGGTCATACCAATTCCACCTTCGCGGATTCCGTCTTCAACGGTTACGACAACTCGATGGGCTGCAGCATTGTCAATCATTGACTGATCGAGTGGTGCACATGAGCGCACGTCCCACACGGTTGCCATGATTCCCTTTGCTGCAAGAAGGGCAGCAGCATCTAGTGATGCTCCAACCATTTTGCCAATTGCCAAAATGCATACGGTGTTTGATTCGTCGGTCAGCAACTTGCGAGCAGCAAGACCAGAACCAACATCTGCTGCATCAACCGTGCGGGCAACTCCCTTTGGATATCGAATCACCACAGGACCTTCGTTAGCCAGCACGATTGTGTCTTTCAGCATTTGTTCAACTTCTTGCGTACTTGAAGGTGCGAGCACGCGCATGCCAGGAACTTTTGAAAGCAATGCCATGTCGTAAATGCCGTGATGGCTCGGTCCATCGTCGCCAGTGATGCCGGCACGATCGAGGCAGAAAACAACAGGAAGGCGATGCAGTGCAACGTCGTACACCACTTGGTCCCATGCACGATTCAAAAATGTTGAATACAACGCAACAACCGGGCGCATACCGCCCATTGCCATTCCTGCCGCTGCGGTTACTGCGTGTTGTTCGGCAATACCAACGTCGAAGAAGCGATCGGGGAATTGTTCTTGAAATTGAATGAGTCCAGTTGGTCCTGGCATTGCTGCGGTTATCGCAACGATGCGTGGGTCATTCTTGGCAAGTTGCACAATGGTGTCGGAGAATGCTTCGGTATATCCGGTGGGAACCGACTTCGATGGACCGGTTGCAGGGTTGAACACCGGTGCGTCATGCAAATGCTTTTCGTCATCGTCTTCAGCGGGCAAGTAGCCACGACCCTTTTGTGTCAGTACATGAATAGCAATTGGGCCTTCCTCAACGCGTTGTTGAGCTGCGGCTAGTGCGTGTTCAAGCGCTTCCATATCGTGCCCATCAATAGGACCGATGTAGCGAACACCAAGTGCTTCAAAAAATGCAGGTGGCTGAAGGAATTCGCGCACACCTGCCTTAAATGCTTCCATTCCACGTTCGGCTTGAGTTCCAATGACCGGCAGATTCTTCAAAAACTTTTCAATTTTTCGTTGGCGCCGTACATAGACGGGATTCAAACGTATATCGGTGAGTTTGTTGGAAAGCGCACCTTGACTGAGGTTTGACACCGTCGGCGCATAACTGCGACCGTTGTCGTTCAGCACGATGATCACGCGCTTGCCACTGTGTCCAAGGTTGTTTAATGCCTCATAGGCCATGCCGCCAGTAATGGATCCATCACCAATGACGGCAACGATGTGTCGGCGATCGGGAGATTGTCCTGAGTCGCGCGCAACGGCAAGTCCATATGCGTAACTCAGCACCGTGCTGGCGTGGCTGTTTTCGATGAAGTCGTGAATACTTTCTTCACGACTTGGGTATCCAGAGATACCGTCGGCCTGGCGTAATTTGTTAAACCCAGCACGCCTGCCGGTAACGATTTTGTGAATGTAGGCCTGATGTCCGGTGTCCCACAGAATTGCGTCACGGGGAGAATCAAACACTCGATGAAGTGCAAGTGTGAGCTCTACGGCTCCAAGGTTTGAGCCTAAGTGTCCGCCAGTTTCTGAGACAGCGCTAACAACGAATTCACGAATTTCCGCTGCGAGAGCTTCAAGTTGAGGAAGAGTAAGTGGGCGCAGATCACTGGGTTGGCGAATATCTGCGAGGGCCATGACGCTAAACGCTATCCCCGCTAGAGCGCAGGGTGAGAAGCCATGCGGGCATCTAATCGGCGATGATTCCAACGATGGAGCGATGTTCCGAGGAAGTAGCCAACGACGAATACCACTAATCCGCCAATTCCATCAATCCAGTAATGGTTTGCCGTCACCACAATGCACAGCAATGTTGTGGCAGGGTACAAAAACAATGCAATACGTGCCCAACGTCTCTTGGCTAAAGGCCACATGGCAAATACGCACCACGTCGACCAGCCAATATGCAACGAAGGCATCGCTGCATATTGATTAGAGAGTTTTGCTGCCGCGCCATGGTTGAACGACAGTGGACCACCAAATTCTTCAACGGTGTCAACGAATCCAAAATTCGTCGCGCCGTTGTAATTGCGGAGCGGACTCTCGATGCACACGCCGCCGAAACCCTTGCCATTTGATGGACATGGCGCATCAAGCAGACGTGGTGGCATTAATGGAAACAGAACGAATCCGATAATGGCAAGGCCGGTCATTGCGGCAAGTGTGTTTCTCCATTGAGCAAAAACATCTGGACGAAACTTGAAAAGTAAAATGAACACGGTCATGGTCACATAGAAATGTGCAGTGCCGTAATAGGTGTTCATCACTTTGATGAAGGTGGTGTGCTGGACGAAGAAATCTTGAATTGATTCTTCGTGGTACAAACCAATGAATCGTTCCAAACGAATGACACGCATAGCGTTGGTAAACGCATGAACAGGCCGGTCTTCTCCGTTAACAAATGCAGATCCGAAGCGGTTACGAATCAGCGTGTACACCGTGTAAAAGCTGGTGATGATCAGCACTTCTTTCCACCACAACGTTTTGTGGTGGCGCGGCAGCGCAATGCTCGTTGATGACTCTGCGACGCCGTTCACTCCACAAATCGTACGCCTTGTATCTGCACACCAAGCTTCTGAGAGACCACCTTCGGTAGGATTGCCCTATGCCCCAACGCACCGATTCGCCACTTATTGAGCCAGATGTCATTGCCCGCGTACTTGCGAAAGGCAGGAGCACTGGCGCTGAATTCTCTGAAATTTACGTAGAGGACAAGCGTTCGACTTCAGCTGGATTAGATGACGGAAAAGTTGAGCAGGTAACGAGCGGTCGCGATCGAGGTGCTGGTATTCGTGTAATAGCCGGCGACACCACGGGCTTTGCCCACACCTCAGATCTTTCGGAGCGCGGATTGTTGGCTGCAGCAGAAGCTGCTGCAGTAGCTGCAAAGCAAGGCGATGGCGGTGTGCACACCATTGCGCTTCAGCCAGTATTACGTCATCCCGTGAACACCATTGTGCAATTTCCAGACACGGTGGCAAAAGCTCGCAAAGTAGAGCTACTACAACGCGCCGATATTGCGGCACGTGGAGTGCACGGCGCAATTGTTCAAGTGTCTGCAGGGTATGGCGACTCAATTAAACAAATTCTGATTGCAAACTCTGACGGTATTTTTAGTGCAGACGAGCAAGTGCGCACCCTCATGCGTGTGAGTGTGATTGCAAATGGTGATGCAGGTATGCAAACGGGTTACAACTCGCTTGGCCACACCATTGGTTTTGAAATCTTCGATGAAAACGATGTTGAAGAGCTTGCAATTCGTGCGGCGCAACAGGCCATCACCAAACTGCAAGCACGACCAGCACCATCGGGTGCAATGCAAGTAGTCATCAAGCAGGGTTCGGGCGGTGTGTTGTTTCACGAAGCGTGCGGACACGGACTTGAAGCCGACCTCGTTGGTAAGGGCTCAAGCGTGTATCGCGGAAAAATGGGTGAACTTGTTGCTTCACCGCTTGTCACGGTGATTGACGATGGAACGATGGCAGGTGAGTGGGGCGCAATTGGTGTTGACGATGAAGGTCATGCTTCGCAGAAAAACACACTGATTGAGAATGGGGTCTTGACTGACTACATGTGGGACTACATTCGTGCTCGTAAAGAAGGCAGGAAGCAAAGCGGCAACGGTCGTCGTCAGAGTTATGCCGACTTGCCAATGGTGCGTATGACGAACACGTTTGTAACCAATGGTTCGGAAAACCCAGACGACATTATTCGCGCAACCGACCATGGTGTGTATGTTGCGAAACTTGGTGGCGGTCAGGTGGACACCGCAAGCGGTGACTTCGTATTCGGAATGGTGGAGGCGTACCTCATTGAAAATGGTGAAATTACCGAACCATTGCGCGAAGGAAACCTCATTGGAAACGGACCACAAGTGTTGAAAGACATTGACCTCATGGGCAATGACTTTGCAATGGGTGGGCCAGGAACGTGCGGTAAAGACGGGCAAGGCGTGCCGGTAGGCGACGGTTGCCCAACTTTGCGTGTGAAGTCCATGACCATTGGTGGAACCGCAGCATGAGCACCACAGTTGATGACCTGCAAGCAATTGCAGATCGCGTAGTTGCTCAAGCTGGTGCTGGCGAACAGATTGAGGCTTATGTCAGCCGAGGCGGCGAAACTGCCATTCGTATTTATGAAGGCGAGCTTGAACACTTCGCATCTGCGCAGAGTGAAGGCGTAGGAATTCGTGTCATTAAAGAAGGTCGAACAGGTTTCGCCTATGCGGGAACGCTTGATCCAGCGGCGATTGCCGAGGTTCTTGCAGACGCACGTGACAACGTGAGCTTTGGAACACCGGATGAATTTGCAGGTCTTGCCATTCCCGATGGTGTGGCGCAAATTCCGCAGAAGTTTTGGGACGAAGAACTTGCCGGTTACCCAACCGACAAAAAGATTGCGCTCACCAAAGAGTTAGAAAAGCTCACTCTCGGTATGGACGAGCGAGTACGTGTAGACGAAGCCAACTACGACGATGGGTGGGGCGAAGTTGCAGTTGCAACGACAACTGGAATTCGCGAAAGCGGCCGTGGTAACTCGTGCTACGTATCGGTAAGCACGCTTGCCGACGACGAAGAAGAAACGCAAACGGGTTTCGGATTTTCAGTAGGAGACTCGCCAAAAGATTTCAATTTGCAGAAGGCTGCCCGTGAAGCTGCAGATCGTGCAACACGATTACTGGGTGCAATTAAGCCTCCAAGCAAACGGACCACTGTGATTCTCGACCCCTATGTCACTTCACAGTTCATCAGTATTTTGTCGAGCACGTTAAATGGTGAAAACGTGGCAAAGGGCCGAAGCTTTTTTGCAGAGCGAATGGGCGACCAGGTTGCAGACCCACGTTTTACGTTGGTTGACGATCCAACAAACCCGCTTGCGTATACCGCAACTGATATTGATGGCGAAGGTCTTGCTGCTCGTCGAAACGTACTAATTGAAAATGGCGTGCTGAAGAAGTTTGTGCATTCTTCATATAGCGCTCGACGCATGAACACCGTCAGCACAGGCAATGCCACGCGTGGCGGGTTTGCCGGTTCGCCTGGAGTGGGTTGCCTGGCTATGCAGCTCGTGCCAGGAACGCACACGCAAGAAGAGCTGATTGCCAGTGTCGATGATGGCGTGCTCATTCAGATGGTGTCGGGTTTGCACAGTGGGGTTAACCCCATTTCAGGTGACTTTTCAACCGGCGCCTCTGGAATGTTGATTAGTAATGGGACTGTTGGTGCACCTGTGCGCGAATTCACCATTGCCAGCACGCTACAACGCATGTTGCTCGACATTGTGGCGATTGGTGGAGACGTGGATTGGTTGCCATCTCGAGCGCATGGAATGTCGCTGGTCATTCGAGACGTAACTATGAGTGGTACATAACCCCACCACACCCTTTTGCTATTTTGGAAAAGTGCCTAAAAGTACCAAAGTTGTCGGCCTTGACTGGCTATACCAAAAAATGGATGAACTTGAGTATTCCAGCCTCCAGGCGGTAGCCGAAGCGTGCGAATTGAATCGTGGAAATTTGTATCGATATTTCGCCTTTGAAACGCGACCTTCAATTGATTTGCTACCCAAGTTATGCAACGGCTTGCATGCCTCGCCATTAGAAGTACTCACTGCGCTCGGAATACAGTTCCACTAACTGCCTTACTTAGACCGAATAAGCACGGTCGTTGCATTGATCTGCTCGAAACTACGCAAAGCCTCGTCACACGACCATAGTTCTAAAAACCCGTCGATTGAGTCGCTTCGAAGCGGGTGAGTGACAAGTTCTAGTACACGCCCAATTTCATCTTGCCAGTGGAAAGTCAGGCGCAGACTGCCATTTGGCTGGGTGGTGAGGCTTGGAGCAATGAGATTCTCGGTGACTTCAATTTCAAGTTCCATAGCCAGCGGCTCCTTGTTGCAGATAAGCAACGATAACCCCAAGCCCTTAGCGATTTGGTGTAAGCATGAGGTATGTCAATATTTCACGCAATCGTGCTTGGACTCGTTCAGGGGCTTACGGAGTTTTTGCCAATTTCTTCCAGTGGCCATCTCATTCTTGCTCCATGGTTGTTTGGCTGGAACGACTTCAATGACCTCGCCATTCAAAAGGCATTCGATACCTCGCTCCATTTAGGAACTTTGATTGCGGTGTTGTTTTACCTGCGAAGTGATTTGGTTCCGTACGTACGCGAAGGAATCAGGGTTGTTGTTGCGCCGAAATCTGCGAACAAAGCGGTGGGGCGCCGCGCGTGGATGTTCGTGTTATCTGCAATACCTGCTGGTATCGCAGGAGCAATTGCCGAAGATTGGATTACCGAAAAACTGGGCACGCCAGCACTGGTCGCCATTTCGCTGATGCTGTTTGGTGCGGTGTTGGTGTGGGCAGACAGGCAATCGGGTACTCGTGATCTGGACAGTTTTTCAACGCGCGATGCATTGCTGATTGGCGCGGCGCAAGTAATTGCGTTGAACCCTGGAACATCGCGTTCGGGTATCACCATTACTGCCGCACGCAAGTTTGGTTTTTCTCGTGATGCTGCAGCTCGAGTGAGTTTTTTAATGAGCGTTCCCGTTATTGGTGGCGCAGTATTGCTGAAGCTCGCAAAGTTGGCCAATGACGGAATCCCCAAAGGGTTCGTTACTCCAATGATTGTTGGAGTCATTGCAGCCGGAATATCTGGCTGGTTTGCAATGTGGGGAATGATCCGTTTACTTCGCTCGCGAAGCTTTACTCCTTTTGTGATGTACCGCTTCGTAGCAGGAATCAGTGTGCTTGCGTTACTTGCGTCATCATTTCGTTAATTCGAAATAACGAGCGCAGCTTCGCCAATAGCTGCTGCACTAGCAACTGCTGGTGCAGACAATTCGGGAACCGCAACAACGACGCCAACATTGTCGTTTAGTGAAGACAACACCATTCCGTGCGCAGCAATGATTTGTCCATTCGCGATGATGTCGACAAATGTGCCTGGTGCAAGTGCAGGCATAGTAACGCGGGGAACAATAGAAACTGCGCGCATGCCTGCAGGAACCGAGGCGATTTCACCGTTGGCAGATGAGTTCTGTGAGCTGATGACATCGCCTTCGCCGATATCGCTAGTTGCGGTTAGCGATATCGGAAGCGATGTTCGCGTAGATGGAAGAACGAACTGTGCAGGCATGGTGAATGTTTTGGTGTTGTGCTGCGAAATTGGCTCTCCAACTGAAATGTTTGTGGAAGCAAGATGCACAAGCACATATTTTCCAAGAGCACTTCGTTGCTGATGGAGCTGAGAAACAGACAGCGCGTACACAAGCGCGGCAATGATGGCTAGTGCTGAAATTGCAACTTGTTGTCTTTGACGGTTACGGCATAACTCGCGATTAAGGCGTTCGACGAAGTGGACAATTGGCTGCAGCCGTTTCAGTGCATTTTTCATGCACCGATGTGTTCGCTGAATTCAGCGAAAGGAAGACTTACTCGGCTGAAGGTGTTGAAGGTGCAGCTGGTGCTGCAGGGGCAGCAGGAGTTGCACTTGTGGTCGCAGAGCTGCTGGACGACTTTGAGGAAGACCCAGAGTCGGTCTTGTAAAAGCCGCCACCCTTAAATGACACACCAACAGGCGTAAACACCTTTTTCACAGGTTTGACCACGCCATCAATCGGGTGGGCAATTTCAGTGAGTGGGTCGTCGGAGAATGCCTGCTGCACTTCAATGGTCTCGCCAGAGTCAATGAATTTGTAGACATACGTCGGCATAAGACCAGTAATTCTAGGATGCAGGTATGGCTATGCGCACTGCTGTGATTCCGGCCGCCGGACTTGGCACCAGATTCCTTCCCGCCACCAAAGCGGTGCCCAAAGAGCTCATGCCCATTTTTGACACGCCGGCTTTGCAACTGGTGATGGATGAGGCAATTGGCGCTGGCGTTGAACACATTGTGGTGGTGTCGAATATGGCCAAGCCGGGCATTGAGGAATATCTGAAGCCATCGCCAGACACGGTTGAGCGAGTTCGCAAAAGCGGACGGAGTGAATTGGCAGACAGATTGGCTCGCATCGGTTCCGACGTTCGCGTGAGCATTGCCTACCAAGACAAACCCCGTGGCCTTGGTCATGCGGTGTCGTGTGCGCGCAAAGCAGTTGGAGATGAAGCGTTTGCCTTGTTGCTGCCAGATGAAATTATGGGCGACTCATCGTTGCTTGTGCAGATGGCACAGATGCACAACGCAACCGGCAAGACCGTTGTTGGATTGAAGCGCGTACCAAAGAACGAAGTCAGTGCATATGGCGTGATTACTACTACGGGAACGACTGGCGCGCATGGCGAAGTCACCATCACTGGTGTTGTCGAAAAACCAAAAGTAGAAGACGCACCAAGTGACATCATCATCATTGGTCGCTACGTGCTTGCACCCGACATGTTTGACATTCTGGAAACGCTTGCACCAGCACCGGGCGGCGAGATTCAGTTGACCGATGCATTATTGATAGGCGCACATGCGCGAACTGTTGATGGGGTGGTAAGCGATATAGAGCGGCACGACACGGGTACGCCAATGGGTTGGCTGCAGACTGTTATTGAACTGACGCTGAAGCGTTCGGATGTAGGTACTGAATTACAAAACTGGTTGAAAGGCATAGTGTCATGAGCGAACTTAAAGTCACCATTGATCCAAAAGAAGTAGGCATGAGTGCCGAGCGTCTTGCACGCATTGACTCGCACTTCAAGGACTACGTAGACGATGGCCGTTTGTCGGGTTATCACGTTGCGGTCGCTCGCTACGGGCAAATTGTTCACAGTGGCACATATGGCATGCGTGACGTTGAAGCGAAGTTGCCAATCGAGCAAGACACCATGTATCGCATTTATTCCATGACGAAACCGATCACCTCGATTGCGCTCATGATGTTGGTTGAAGAAGGAAAAATTCAACTCACCGATGAAGTAAGCCAATACATTCCATCGTTTGGCAATGTTCGCGTGTTTGCTGGTGGGTCGTCAATGAAGCCGATTACTGCGCCATCACGTGCGCCAATGCGAGTGTGGCACTTGCTCACGCACACTGCGGGATTAACCTACGGATTCAACTATTACGACGCAACAGATGCCATTTATCGCGCCAATGAAGCAGAGTTCGCTAAGGAAAATCCGAACCCCACTCTTGAACAGGTGTGCGATCGGTACGCGGCGTTGCCATTGGTCTTCGAACCGGGCACTTCGTGGAACTACAGCGTTGCTACTGATGTCGTAGGACGTTTGGTTGAAGTGGTGTCGGGGATGCGTCTTGGCGATTTTTTCCAGAAGCGAATTCTTGGGCCGCTTGGCATGAACGACACGTCGTTCTATGTAGACCCAGCGAAGCAATCCCGTGTTGCGGCGCTATATGCATTTGATGCTTCACCTGCAAAGAAAGTTCGTTACACAGCACTTGAAAACCAAGTGCTCACACCGCGATCATTTGATTCGGGCGGTGGCGGACTTGTGTCAACGGCAGCTGACTACTGGAAGTTTTTGCAGATGCTGGAAAATGGTGGCGAGTTGAATGGTGTGCGCATTGTTTCGCCAACCACAATCGACCTCATGACGTTGAACCACATTCCAGGTAATAAAGATATTTCTGATTGGGGTAGGCCAATGGGCGAAGAAGTGTTCTACGACGGTCTTGGATTTGGTCTTGGATTCGCCGTAGTGATTGATCAGGCAAAAACCAAAGTTGCATGTTCAAATGGAACCTACAGCTGGGGCGGAATGGCCAGCACTGCCTTCTGGATTGATCCGGTTGAGGAAATTACTGCAATGTTCTTTACGCAACTCATGCCATCAACGACGCACCCGATTCGTCCGTTCCTGCGTAGTTTGGTGTATCAATCAATTACTGAGTAACGCGAATAAATGAATTCGGTTCGTCGGTGACGAAACCGTGTTCATCAACCGTCACTTCAACTTCGCTGTTTGAGGCAAAACTGAAATATCGCCAAGTGTGTTCATCTACGCGCGTGTACATCTGGGGTTTCACCACAACGGCAAGTGTTTCAATATCGATGGTGATTACGTTTTGTTGCGCGCTGTGTCCAACCTGAAGTGGCAGTCGTCGAATGGGAATCACGTTGGTGAACGGAGTTCCGCGCAGGTCGATATCGATGCAGCCGTCTAACTCGGTGCGATGAGCGCCATTCATTTCACCCCATCTGCCGTGACCATCGGTAGCAAGCCACAGGTCGGGTTCTTCGAGGTCGCGAAACAG
>JALQUZ010000047.1 GCA_023263695.1 Ilumatobacteraceae bacterium | reverse complement strand
CGCTGGTCCGTCAGACCTCGGTTTGTTCGAAGTGAACACTGCATCAGAAATCATTCACGCAGTTGCGCACCCAGACGCAAACATCATCTTCGGATCAGTTATCGATGACGAGCTTGATGACGAAGTAAAGATCACGGTGATCGCAGCCGGTTTTGATCGCGGTGATAACACCAGTTCGCGTCAGCGCGAACCGCGTGCTGTAGATACTGGTCGCATTCCTGAACAGCGTGGAAGCCGTTTGAAAGAGTTGTTCGGTGCTGGCGAAGACCCGCTGCGCGACGATGACGACGGTCTTGACGTTCCTTCGTTCTTGAAGTAATTCTCACGTTGGATCAGCGCAGCGTTAGCGAGGCCGTTGCAACGCTCCGCAATCGAATTGCCCAAGCAGGCGGTCTTGACGTTGCGCTGATTGCGGTAACAAAAACGTTTGGCTCCGAGGCCTGGCATTTCGCTAAAGCCGCGGGCTGTGATGGCGTTGGCGAAAACTATGCGCAGGAAGTGGTGCACAAAGCATCCGAAGTGGCAGTGGCCGACCGTTTGCCCGTGCATTTCATCGGACAATTGCAGTCGAACAAGATCAAGCAATTGGCTGGCATCGTCGATGTGTGGCAGTCGGTAGATCGACTTTCACTGTTAACCGAAATCGCCAAGCGGTCACCTCGGCCGGGTTCTGCGGTGATGATTCAGGTGAATGCGACGGGCGAAGACGGGAAGGGCGGGTGCTCGCCTGCACTCGTTGGTGAGTTGACCCGTGCAGCGCTTGATTTGGGATTAGACGTTGCGGGTTTTATGGCGGTTGGTCCAACCAATGAAGATCCCATGGTGACTCGTGGCGCATTTCGCATGCTTCGCGCGTTGGTCGATGACTATGGGTTGCGACATTGCAGCATGGGCATGACCGGCGACCTCGAAATTGCAGTTGAAGAGGGCAGCACCATGGTGCGAGTGGGGTCAGCTCTGTTTGGTAAGCGTCCATCACCGCCTAGGTGAGTTGTTGTAACCTGTACACAATGTCAATGTTTAGACGAGCAATGGATTACCTGGGTCTTGGCCCAGACGACGCATATGACGACTACGACGCTTCGATTGCCGTTGAACGTCCTTTACCACGCCGCAGGCCAGAGCCACGCAGTCGCATGGCGCGCCAAGAAGAAGAGTATGAAGACTACGAAGAGTATGAAGACGACATGGTCGATCAGCGCGCAGATGTTCGCGGACCACGCGTGCCTCGTGGTGTTAACACTCGTGCGCCGCAACAGCGCGATGACTCCAGTGTGCAAGTACGGCCAACGGCTGGAGGATTGCGCGCTCAGCCAACCGTACGTCCGCTCTCTGCACATTCTGCTCAGCCGGTCGAAGTGCGACCAACTCGCTACGACCAAGCAAAAGAAGTTGCCGACTTGTTTAAGAGTGGTAACTCGGTGTTGCTCAATATCGGTTCTGCCGATAGTGAAGTTGCACGTCGATTGCTCGATTTCACCAGCGGTTTAATTTACGGAATGCAAGGCACCATGGAAAAGGTTTCACCTGGCGTGTTCCTCATTAAGCCATTTGGCGCAAGTTCGCCACGCGGCTGACATGTACATCGTGTGTAGTGCGCTCGGAATTTTCACGTTCTTGGTGTACGCACGAGTGATTTTGTCGTGGTTTCCTGCAAGTCCAAATGGAGCGTTCGGTCAAATCTCGCGCATCATTTATCAAATCACCGATCCGGTATTGCTGCCTGTGCGTCGTGCACTCCCGCTTGTTGGACCACTTGATTTGTCGCCAATTGTTGTAGTGATCGGACTTTCCATTCTCCGCAGCGCCATTTGCTGATTGCGGTGAACCGAGAGTAACGAAGTCGTACACTTACGCACCGTGACGTATCCGCAAGTTGATCCGCAGCCGAATTTTCCGGCAATTGAATCCGAAACGCTGAAGTTTTGGAAAGAGGACAATACCTTTGCTGCATCCGTTGAGCAGCATCCAACTACCGGCGATGCGTCGAATGAATTTGTTTTTTATGACGGCCCACCGTTTGCCAACGGACTTCCGCACTACGGGCATTTACTGACAGGTTTTGTTAAAGACGCTGTTCCGCGTTATCAAACGATGCGCGGTAAGCGCGTAGAGCGCCGCTTCGGTTGGGATTGTCACGGGTTGCCTGCAGAAGCCGAGGCGGAACGTCAACTTGGAATTTCAGGAACGCAAGCCATTACCGATTATGGCATTGACAAATTCAATGACTATTGCAAGGTGTCCGTGCTGCAGTACACGGCGGACTGGGAGCGTTACGTCACTCGCCAAGCGCGTTGGGTGGATTTCACGAATGATTACAAAACGCTTGACACGTCGTACATGGAAAGCGTCATGTGGGCGTTTAAAGCGCTGTGGGACAAGGGCCTCATCTATGAGGGCTTTCGCGTGCTGCCGTACTCATGGGCGCTCGAAACTCCGCTGTCGAACACCGAGACACGCATGGACGATGCCTACAAAATGGTGCAAGACCCGGCACTCACGGTTGGCTTCGAATTGGAATCGGGCGACAACCTGTTGGCGTGGACAACTACACCATGGACATTGCCGAGCAACCTTGCATTGGCAGTAGCGCCAGATGTTGACTACGTGCGCGTACGCCACAACGACAAGGTGTACGTATTGGCAGAAGCACGCTTTGCTGCATATGCAAAGGAACTTGACGGGGCAGAAGTACTTGGTACCGTTCGCGGATCCGAACTTGTCGGTCAGCGATACGCACCACTGTTCCCGTATTTCGCTGAACATGTTGGTGCGTTCCGCGTGCTTGGTGGCGAGTTTGTCACTACGGAAGATGGAACTGGCGTGGTGCACATGGCGCCAGGTTTCGGTGAAGACGACTATCAAGTGTGCAAAGACCATGGCATCGAACTCGTTGTTCCTGTAAACAGCCGCGGCGAGTTCACACAAGAAGTTCCCGACTATGCGGGCATACAAGTGTTTGAAGCGAACCCGCTCATCATTCGTGCGCTGAAGGAGCGCGGAGTGGTGTTACGTCATGAAACCTACGATCACTCGTACCCGCATTGTTGGCGCACGGGTAAGCCACTTATTTATAAGGCATTGAGTTCATGGTTTGTCAATGTGACCGCGGTGAAAGATCGCATGGTTGCATTGAACCAAGAGATTCGCTGGGTGCCGGAACACCTGAAAGACGGAAGCTTTGGAAAGTGGCTTGAAAATGCACGCGATTGGAACATCAGTCGTAACCGTTTTTGGGGTTCGCCAATTCCTGTGTGGCGCAGCGACAATCCTGAATATCCGCGAATCGATGTGTACGGAAGTGTTGCTGAACTAGAGCGCGACTTTGGAGTGAAGGTAACGGAGTTGCATCGTCCAGTAGTAGACGACTTGGTGCGTCCTAACCCCGATGATCCAACCGGCAAATCCATGATGCGTCGCGTGCCAGAAGTGTTGGACTGCTGGTTTGAAAGCGGTTCAATGCCGTTCGCGCAAGTTCATTATCCGTTCGAAAACCAAGAATGGTTCGAGCAACACAACCCCGGCGATTTCATAGTTGAATACATCGGGCAAACTCGCGGTTGGTTTTACACCTTGCATGTATTAGCCACTGCACTTTTCGATCGACCTGCATTTTCAACATGTGTGAGTCACGGCATTGTGCTTGGTGCTGATGGTCAGAAAATGTCGAAGAGTCTGCGTAACTATCCAGATCCAATGGGTGTGTTCGACAGCTATGGCGCTGATGCGATGCGTTGGTACTTGCTGTCGTCGTCCATTCTGCGTGGTTCTGATTTTGCCGTTACCGAAGAAGGCATTCGCGACACCGTTCGGCAAGTGATGTTGCCACTGTGGAACAGCTGGTATTTCTTGTCGCTGTATGCAAATGCCGAAGGGAAGTCGGGCAAGGTCAATTATTCATCGGACAACGTGTTAGACACGTACATTTTTTCTAAATTGCACCACTTGGTTGCCGATACCACGGTCAGCATGGATGCATATGACTTGTTCAACGCATGTCAGCAGGTGCGCACATTCCTTGATGTCTTAACCAATTGGTATATTCGCCGTAGCCGGAATCGTTTTTGGGCGGGCGATCAACAAGCGTTAGACACGTTGCACACCGTGTTGGATGTACTGACTCGAGTTGCTGCGCCTTTGTTGCCGCTGATCACCGAGCAGGTGTACATCGGTCTTACCGGTAATCGCAGCGTGCACCTCACGCAGTGGCCAGTTGCAGCAGACATTCCAGCCAACAACGATTTGGTTGTCGTGATGGACCAGGTTCGTGATGTGTGTTCAACAACGTTGTCGCTTCGTAAATCACATTCGCGTCGAGTACGTCTTCCGCTCGCCAGCCTGACGGTTGCTTCGCCGCTGGCACTAGGTTTGCAGCCATTCGTATCGATCATTACCGAAGAAGTGAACGTACGTGAAGTGAAACTGACCGCAGATGTTGCAGGCGTGGCGCGCCATGAATTGCAAGTGGTGCCAGCAGCTCTTGGTCCGCGACTTGGCGGCGACACGCAGAAGGTCATTGTTGCTGTGAAGAAGGGCGACTGGAAACAGCAGGGTGATGTCGTGGTAGCTGGTGGTTACGAACTTCAGCCTCATGAATATCAGTTGAAGTTGCTCGCCGCAGTTGGCGATGCCGATTCGACTGCTAGTTCAGCATTGCCAGATGGCAAGGGAGTGGTATTGCTCGATATTGCGCTCACTCCAGAGCTTGTGGCAGAAGGAACTGCACGCGACATTGTGCGGATTGTCCAACAGACGCGCCGTGAGGCAGACCTCGCGGTTTCAGACCGAATACATCTCATTCTCGGTCTACCTGAGGACATGGCTCAGCAAGTGGCTCCCTATGTCGACTACATCTGTGCAGAAACCCTTGCTGAGCGCCTGTCCTACAATGCAGACGCACCGCGTACCACGGACTTGGATGGGACTCCCATCTATGTAGCCGTGGAACGACTACGGTGAAGCGCCAAGTCAGGGAGGTAGTCATGCCGTCAAAACCAACCAAGAAGAAGCCAGTGTCGAAAAAGCCAGTGGCAAAGAAGAAGCCAGCTGCCAAGAAGCCGGTAGCCAAGAAGAAGACTGTTGCCAAGAAACCCGCTGCAAAAAAGCCTGCGAACAACAAGGCTGCTGCTGCAAAGAAGAAAGCCGAACTCGCAAAGAAGGCTGCGCTAAAGAAGAAGATCGAAGCCAAGAAACTTGCCGACCGCAAGAAGGCCGAGTTAGCTAAAAAGGTCGCGCTGAAGAAAAAAATTGAAGCGCAAAAGAAGATCGAGGCCCAAAAGAAGGCTGCCGCCAAGAAAAAAATAGAAGCGCTGAAAAAGATCGAGGCCAAGAAAAAGGCCGATGCGAAAAAGGCTGCTGATGCTTTGCGCAAGAAACAAATACGTGAGCGAGAAATTGCGAAGAAGCAACTGGCTGCTGCGAAAAAGAAAGAACTGGCCGAAAAGGCAAAAGCAAAGGCCATTGCCGATAAGGAAAAGGCAAAAGAAAAGATCAGACTTGCTGCCGAAAAACAAGCGCAACGCGAAGCCGCTGAAAAGCAGAAAATTGCTGAACGCGAAGCTAAGGAAGCAGCACGTTTAGCTGCGCTTGCAGAAAAAGAAGCGGCACGCGAAGCCGCATTGCGAGCAAAGCGCAAGCCAGAACCACCTCCTCGTCCAGCAATTATCAAAACCGAGTTTCAAGACGGCATCCAGGCAACAAAAGAATTCGATCTGAAGTTCTTGACCAGTCAACGCGATGCAATGTTGGAGCAGCGTGCGCTTCTCACCAAGCAAGCGGTGCGCTTGGAAGACGAAGCCAACGCCTTAATTGAAGACGTTGAAATGGGCGACGTCCAATTTGACGAAGAAGGCGGCGAAGGCGACACCATGGTGGTGGAACGCGAGCGCGACCTCATGCTTTCGGCGCAAGCTCGACAGGAAGTTGAAGAGATTGATGCTGCACTTGCACGAATTGCAAGCGGTGAATATGGATACTCCATTCACAGTGGATTGCCAATTCCGCGCGAACGCTTGAAAGCAATTCCATGGACTACCGAATCGGTATTGGAGCGGGTCGGCGGCATCGGTCGTCGATGACCACAACATTTGCGCGTGTGCGCACGAGTTGGATTGGATGTGGTGCCGCAGTATTGGTGCTGGTCCTTGACGTACTTACAAAAGGTTGGGCAGTGTCTGCTTTGTCGGATGGGCGTGACATTCACATCATCTGGACTCTGCATTTTGCGTTAACTCACAACGAAGGCATGGCGTTTTCTACGGGCACCAACGTTGGTCCATTCATTGGAATGCTGGCCATCGTGGTGATTGCCATTTTGTTGCTCACCATGCGCAAACAGGGCAATGTTATGTCGGTTATTGCGACTGGCTGCATTATTGGTGGCGCACTGGGCAATGTTGTCGACCGCGTCTTTCGTGGAAGCGGATTCATGGGCGGAGCTGTTGTCGACTTCATCGACTTGCGATGGTGGCCAGTTTTCAACGTTGCAGATATCGGCATTGTGTGTGGCGCACTTGCCGTTGCTTACAGCATGATTGTTTCGCAGCCAGAAGTATTAGAAGGAACCGAATAGTGCTTATTGAAACCATCCCCGCCGCATTGCACGAACAGCGACTAGATCGCGTCGTTGCCTTGATTGCCGACATCAGTCGTGCCACTACGGCAACGCTCATCGAACTAGGTGGGGTCACACTTGACGGTGTCGCCGGAGTGCCAGGCAAGGTGAAAGTTCGTGAAGGTCAAGAGGTCACGATCAATACGTCGATGATTCCTGAAAAAGAGTTGCCTCAGGGTGATGCTTCAGTGGTGTTGGATGTGGTGTATGCAGACGATGACGTGATTGTGGTGAACAAGGCACCAGGAATTGTGGTGCACCCCGGTGCGGGAAACCCAAACGGAACTTTGGTGAACGGAATTCTGGCGCTGTATCCAGAAGTGGCAACAGTGGGAGACCAGCTTCGTCCTGGCGTGGTGCATCGTTTAGACGCCGGTACCAGCGGACTCATGGTGGTGGCCAGGTCGCAGGTTGCCTATGACTTCTTGGTTGATGCGCTCACTCGCCGCGATGTGACGCGTGTGTATGTTGCGCTGGTATGGGGTCATCCAGAAGTTGCGACAGGGCTCATTGATGCACCTATTGGTCGCGATCAGCGCGATCCAACGAAAATGGCCGTGGTGATCGACGGTAAATTTGCCCGCACTCACTACGACGTGAAGAGAATGTTCGAACAGCCGCAACCGTGCGCGCTCGTTGAATGTCAATTGGAAACGGGTCGCACACATCAAATTCGCGTGCACCTCGATTCCATTGGCAACCCAGTTGTGGGCGACTCTACGTATGGTGGAGCGAGAAGTTCACTTTCTTCGCCGCGCCCAATGTTGCACGCTGCAAAACTGAGCTTTGCTCACCCAGTAACTGGTGAAGCGATGACGTTTGAAGCACCGGTTCCACAAGACATGCAAGCGGTAATCGCACGCTGCGAATAATGGTTAGTGGTGAAGTTCAGGCCACTGTGCAGTGCCGCGAGCGGCTTGCGCAATTTTTGCCAATGTGTAATCGGCTAAGTGATGGCGCATATGTTCGCCGGCCACATTCCAAATAGCAAGCAACACGCAGTGACCTTCGTGGTCACATGCACCATCTTGGTGTGGCTGACCAAAGTCGCCAAGCGTGATTGGTCCATCCGCTGCTGCAATGATTTCGGACAGCAAAATTTCTTCTGGAGGACGAGCCAGTACATAACCACCACCAACACCGCGCTTTGATTTCACGAGGCCAGCACCTTTGAGAACGAGCAGGATTTGCTCGAGGTATGGCTGGGGTAGCGCAGTGCGTGCAGCGATATCGCGAACTGAAGTGGGTCCTTGGTCATCGGCGTGAAGGGCGAGCGACAGCAGTGCACGACACGCATAGTCACCACGAGTAGATACACGCACTCTTGTAGTGTAGATCGGGTGCCTGCGCCCCGAGTCCCCGACTACCAAGGTGGCTCCATTGCAGGTTTGATTCCCGCCCTGTTAGGTCCTCGCTCGACGCAGGAAATTCCGCAGTGGATGCCATCATGCGTGCAGGGGGCAAACCAAGTGGTGCTCATGGTGCTGGATGGGCTTGGCTGGCATCAGTTGCGCGAGCATCAGCAGCACGCGCCGATGTTGTCGAGCATGCAGGGTGGTTCCATCACCAGTGTGGCTCCAACCACGACGGTGACCGCGCTGACATCAATTGCAACGGGCCTTACGCCCGGCGAACACGGGATGATGGGGTACCGAATCGACCTTGGTGGTCATGTGGTGCAGATGCTGAGATGGGGTGACGACAAAGGCGACTTGCGCGCTACGTATCCACCCGACTTGGTGCAGCCATGCCCGCCATTTATGGGAGCAGCCGTTCCCGTTTTGAGCAAGGCAGAACTTGAAGGTTCTGCATTTACCGAGGCTCACCTGCGAGGTTCACGGCCGATGGGTTGGCGAGCTGCGTCGAGTATTGCTGTGCAAGTAGGGCAGTTGCTGCGCAGTGGTCAAAAATTTGTCTACGCCTATTACGACGGTGTCGACAAAATTGCACACGAACGGGGATTCGGTGAGTTTTACAATGCAGAATTGCGCAACGCCGATCGTTTAGTTGCAGATGTCGCTGAACAATTGGTGCCAGGCTCGGTGTTGTTGGTAACTGCAGACCATGGTCAAGTGCACGTCGGGCAAAACACGCAGCCGCCACATGCCGATGTGCTCGCACGCATCACGCATCAATCTGGTGAGGGGCGATTCCGTTGGTTGCATGCGAAGTCTGGTGCAGAGCAGGACTTGTTGGCTGCAGCGAAACAGCATCACGCTCAAGATGCATGGGTGGTGTCGCGTGACGAAGCATGTGAACAACATTGGTTCGGTAAACGCGTAACCGACGTGGCGCGTAAACGACTTGGTGATGTTGCATTGGTGCCGTTTACGGCCACAAGTTTTGATGAACCACTAGATTCCGGCTCGTATTCGTTGGTGTGTCGACATGGGTCGCTCACCGATGCCGAAATTGATGTGCCGTTACTGGCGATTGTACGCTGAGTTTGTAATGGCTGATTCATTTACCCACTTACACGTTCACACCGAATTTTCGATGTTGGACGGAGCGTCGCGTTTGGATGAATTGGTTGGCAAAGCTGCCGCCGAAGGTATGCCGGCACTTGGCATGACCGATCACGGCAACATGTATGGCGTTGTCGATTTTTATAAGCAGTGCAGAGAAAAAGGAATTAAGCCGATCATCGGTACCGAGGCGTACATGGCGCACGAGCATCGCTCGGAACGTCCATCACGTCGTGGTCGGATTGACGACTCGGGTGGCGAAACCGAAAGCGGGGGAAAGGTGTATTACCACCTCACCTTGCTCGCCGAAAACAACATCGGTTACAAGAACCTCATTAAATTGTCGAGCCTTGCATTTCTGGAGGGCTACTACTACCAGCCGCGAATGGACTGGGAACTTTTGCAGCGACACAGCGAGGGCATCATCGCAACGAGTGGATGCTTGGGTGGCCACGTATTGCAGAAAATGCTGAAGGGCGATATCTCTGGAGCGGAAACCGACGCCGGACGTTTACAGGACATTTTCGGTAAGGACAATTTCTTTATCGAGATTCAAGATCACGGAATTGCCGAGCAACACCAAACCAATCCACTGCTCATTGAACTAGCTAAGAAAATTGGTGCGCCACTGTTGGCAACTAATGACACGCACTACACACATCGTGAAGACCATGAAGCTCACGACGCATTGTTGTGCGTGCAAACCGGCTGCACCATTGCAGACCCGAACCGTTTTAAGTTTGAAGGCACCGAGCACTATTTGAAGTCGGCGCAAGAAATGCGCTACTTGTTCCGCGAAGTTCCCGCTGCGTGCGATAACACGCTGTGGATTGCAGAGCGTGCCGACATTGATATTCCCTTTGGCAACTCAGTGCTGCCGCACTTTCCCATTCCAGAGGGGTTTGCAGGTGATGGCGAATACCTTCGCGACCTTGCCTACAAGGGAGCACACGAACGCTGGGGTGAACAGCTTCCCGATTCGGTGACGCAACGTCTTGACTATGAACTTGAAGTCATTGGCGGAATGGGATTCAGTTCGTACTTCCTCATTGTGTGGGACCTCATTCGCTATGCACGTGAGCAAGATATTCGTGTTGGACCTGGTCGTGGATCGGCAGCTGGTTGCGCCATTGCGTATTGCTTGCGCATCACCGACCTTGACCCCATTAAATACGACCTCATCTTTGAGCGTTTCTTAAATCCAAGCCGAATTTCAATGCCCGACATTGACATGGACTTCGACTCGCGATATCGCGATCAAATGATTCGCTACGCGGCCGACAAATACGGACGTGATCACGTTGCACAAATCATCACATTCGGAACGATTAAGGCGCGCAATGCTGTTCGCGATGCCGCGCGAGTACTTGGCTATCCGTATCCACTTGGCGACAAAATCGCCAAGCTCATGCCACCGCTAGTGATGGGTCGCGACACTCCGTTGAAGTACTGCTTCGAAGAAGATGTGAAGCACAAAGCTGGATTCCAGGCGGCCTCAGACTTGCGTGCTCTATGCGAAATTGATCCCGATGTGAAACGCATTGTGCAAGTAGCCCGAGGTTTGGAAGGGTTGAAGAGGTCGGTAGGTATTCATGCTGCAGCAGTAGTAATTACCAAAGAGCCGCTTACCGAGTATTTGCCAATTCAGCGCAAGCCTGAACAGGGTCAAGCACCAGAAGACGCGCCTGTGGTTACTCAATACGAAATGCACGGAGTTGAAGACCTTGGTCTGTTGAAAATGGACATTCTTGGTTTGCGCAACCTTGACGTAATTTCCGATGCCAATGCCATGATTCGCAAGACTCGCGATGAGCGATTCTCGATCGACGCCATTCCTATGGACGATAAGCCGACCTATGAGTTGCTCTCGCGCGGAGACACCATTGGCGTGTTTCAGCTGGAATCGTCGCAGATGCGCGCATTGCTGAAGTCATTGATACCCGAACGGTTTGAAGATCTCTCTGCCGTGCTCGCGTTATATCGCCCTGGCCCGATGAGCGCCAACATGCACAACGACTTTGCCGACTACAAGAACAGTCGCAAAAAGATCCAGT
>JALQUZ010000046.1 GCA_023263695.1 Ilumatobacteraceae bacterium | reverse complement strand
TGTGCCGTGATCAATGACCGTGTGACCAGCCTTCGACAACACTGCAATGAGGTGCTGCTTTAATTCGAATCCAGCGTGGTCGGAACCGATAGCAACAATGCGAGGCGTGAGTGAAGAATTCATCTGAGATACCGCATGCGAGCATAGGTCACGAGGGCTTTACCCAATAGATCGCTTGTATTCTTTGAAAAGTAGAGTTTGTGCAGTGACGCTCGACCCACGCACCCCCGTACTTGTTGGGCAAGCCCAAATCTCCCAGCACCAAGACGACCTGTCCATAGCGCTCGGCCCCACCCAACTCATGGCGCAAGCAGTGAGCGCAGCTATTTCCGATGCAGGCGTGTCCTCGCTTGGCACTATTGATGCGCTGCACGTATTGCGTTCGCTTTCAAATCGTGAGCCAAACCCAGGACGCAGCATTGCTCGCGAACTTGGTCTCGACGTTCGCATAACAGGACTTACTCCGCACGGAGGAAATCTTCCGCAGTCGCTCGTGAATTATTCGGCTTTGGCAATTGCTCGTGGCGAAATAGACATGGTGGTGCTCACAGGAGGAGAAGCATCACGGTCTCGCAGGCGTGCCAAACAATCCGAAGTGCAGCCGCAGTGGATTAACGCGTCACCTGAATCTTTGGCCGACGAAACGCCAATGGCTGTGGGTGATGAACTGGTCATGAATCATGAAGCCGAGCTTGCACTCAAGATCGCCCTTCCCATTCAGATATACCCGATGTTTGAAACTGCATTGCGTGCAGCGGCACAGCGATCGGTGCAAGACCATCAACAATTAATCAGCGAACTGTGGTCGCGATTCAGCAACGTTGCAGAGAGCAACCCGAACGCGTGGCTACGCAGGTCGTACACACCAGAACAGATTCGCACAGCTTCTCCAACCAACCGAATGATTGGCTTCCCGTACACAAAGCTCATGAACTCAAATAACGACGTCGACATGTCGGCTGCTCTTATTTTGTGTTCGGTAGAACGCGCAACAGCGCTTGGTATTGCGCGCGACAAATGGGTGTTTCCACAAGCAGGAACGGACTGCCACGAACACAACTTCATTTCACATCGCTGGTCATTCACCGATACGCCAGCAATTCGCTTAGGTGGCAAGCAACTTCAACTACTCACGGGCAAACAAACGAGTGAATATGACTTCATTGATTTATATTCGTGCTTTCCTTCAGCAGTTCAACTTGGTGCGCAGTCACTTGGACTGAGTTTGAACCAACAACTCACTCAAACTGGTGGGCTCTCGTTTGCAGGCGGACCCTTCAATAACTACGTCATGCATGCCATTGCCACCACCATGCACAAGGTGCGAGAACAGCCACAGGCACATGGTTTCGTGTGGGCAAACGGCGGGTACGCCACCAAGCATGCGTTCGGCGCATACGCAGCGACACCACCACAAAACGGTTTTGCACATTCGTCTCCACAAGACCAAATAGATGCATTGCCTAAGCGGCAAGTAGCAAATATCGCCGAAGCTGTTGGCCCAGCGAAGCTTGAGGCATACAGCGTGATGCACGGACGCGACGGAAACCCGGAAACCATTTGCGCGTCGGTCATCCTCCCCGACTCGCGACGCGCATGGGCAACCTCAAATGACGCTCAGTTGGCAACCGAAATGTGCGAACGCGAATGGGTTGGCGTCCCAGTTCGGCTCGACGACATGGGAACATTGCTCGCATGACCGACACGTTCCCTCGGCAGTACGCGCGAACACAGCGCCTCACTCTTGGCGAACCGCGAAACGTTGTTGTTTCACCAGACGGAAAACGTGTGCTGTTCCTTCGCTCGGCAACGGGAAACGACACCGTTAATTCGTTGTGGTTATGCCATGTCGAGCGCAATACCGAAACATGCATTGCCGATATACGCGCACTGCTGAGTGATTCGAATACAGAAAACGAATCGGCGCAAGAACGCGCACGCCGAGAGCGTGCACGCGAAGGCGCTGCAGGAATTGTTTCTTTTTCATGCGACAGCGAAGTTCACCATGCGGCATTTGCTGTAAGTGGTCGCCTGTTTGTCAGTGACATGCATGGCGCACACGAAATCATGGTGAATAACCCGGCGCCCGGCACCGTGTACGACGCGCGCATCAGCCCAGATGGCAATCACATTGCTTACGTGCGCGGAAGTGCACTGTTTGTGTGCGACATGCAAGGCAATGAAAAGTGTCTGACGCACGAAATATCAACACATGTCACATGGGGCGTTGCCGAATTTGTTGCTGCAGAGGAAATGAATCGGCAACGTGGATACTGGTGGTCGCCGAATAGTGATGCACTCGTTGTAGAACGCGTAGACAACTCCCTTATTGAACTGATCACCATTGCGGACCCATCGCAGCCAACATCCGAACCGCAAACGCGTCGGTATCCATTTGCTGGAACCAACAATGCGCGAACCTCGCTGCACATCATTGATCTGAATTCGAAGGCAACCACAATTCACTGGGATACAGAAGCATTCGAATATCTCGCCTCTGTGCAATGGAACAAATCGGGTCTTGTTGTCTCGGTCATGTCACGCGACCAAAAACTGCTCGACATTCGCAGAGTGAACCTTGAAAGTGGCGAAACGGAATCTCTGCATGTTGAGCGCGACGACAAATGGGTGGAACTGGTTTCTGGCGGGCCTTTACTGGTTGCCGAAAACACGTTGTTGTGGTGTGGCGAACGCAATGGTGCACGCGCAATTCTGCTGAATAACACAGCAATCACTCCACCCCATATTCAGGTGCGCGGAATCGTAAGTGCAAATGCCGAACATGTGACTTTTTCTGGCAATCCACTTGATCAACCACATGTTCTGCACGCATGGACCGTGAACAATGCAACTCATGAATTGACTCAACTCACCCATGACGATGGCATCCATTCTGTTTCCACTGGTGGCGACACCATCGTGATTCGCAGCGCGACCATGCAGCACCCACGTTCGCGAACATTGGTGAACAATCACCACGAATTGCTGAATAACGCTGAACAATCCCTGCTCAGCGTCAATGTGTCGTTTCATAAAGTTGGTCCACGAAACATCAATACCGCCATCGTGTTACCCGAGAATCACGATGGTTCTACGCTTCCCGTACTGTTCGACCCTTACGGTGGCCCGCACGCACAACGCGTCATTGCAAGCAGCATGGCGTTTACCGCTGCTCAATGGTTTGCCAACCAAGGTTTTTGTGTTGTCATTGCCGACGGAAGCGGCACACCAGGGCGCGGAACTGAATGGGAACGCGAGGTGTATCACGACTTGGCGACCACTGTGCTGAATGATCAAATCGCTGTGCTTATGCACTTGCATAAAATCGCCCCGTGTGCCGACACTTCGCGAGTAGCAATTCGTGGTTGGAGTTTTGGTGGTTACCTTGCTGCGCTTGCCGTTATTCGGGCACCACAGCATTTTCATGCTGCAGTCGCCGGCGCTCCAGTTACCGAATGGAAGCTGTACGACACGTTCTACACCGAGCGATATTTGGGCAACCCTGCAAACGACGAGCAGCCATACATCACATCTTCGCTGTTGCACGATGCGAAAGACCTCACTCGCCCATTGCTCATCATTCACGGCCTTGCCGACGACAACGTGTTGGCAGCACATTCGCTAGAACTCACCACTGCGTTATTGCACGCTGGTAAGCCGCATGAGTTTTTGCCTTTGGTTGGTGTCACTCATATGACACCGCAAGAAGTTGTTGCAGAAAACCTGCTGCTACACCAGTTGGATTTTTTACGACGCAGTTTGTCGTTGCGCTAACGCGATTCGGTCTCTGCCGGCATGGTCACGTCGAATATCAATGTTTACGAGTCCAGCATTTTCAAAGAGCGCACGCACTTCGTCGCCCTGTCGGTAGCCAATTTCAAGCACCAACCAACCATTGTTCGCAAGCCAGGTTGGTGCACCACTAATTACTTCTCGAATATCTGCAAGCCCGTTATCACCCGCATACAAAGCAGAGTGCGGTTCCCACTTGTGCACGTCGGTTGCAACCTCGTCATCGTTATGAGCGATATAAGGAGGGTTGCACAAAGCAAAATCAATTGTGCCTTTCAGCGAGCCATCCAGCGCATTCCACCAACTGCCAAGTGCAAGCCGAACTCCGCCGCCCTTTTGACCAACGCCAACCAAGTTTCCGCGTGCAACATCCAGTGCATCGCTTGACTGATCGGTTAGCCACACATTGGTTTTGCCAAGTGGCAGTTCGTGCGCCATTGACAGTCCAATCACTCCACTTCCCGTACCCAAATCAACAATGTTTAAGGGGCGCTCAACTTGCTTCAATCGTTCCTTGGCAATGGTCAATCCAACATCAACCAGTAATTCGGTTTCAGGTCGCGGAATAAGCACTCGCTGATCCACAAAAACGTCTAGGTGCCGAAATGCCCAACGCTTCATCACATATTGCAGTGGCTCTCCGGCTAAACGCCGGCGAACCATGTCGTGCAATTGCTTTGCCATTGCAGTCGTAACAAACTCATGTTGCGAATGGCGAAACTCTGCTCCGTCTAATCCGCTTGCGTGCTCGCAAAGCCAGCGCGCCTCGTTTGCATCGCCAACTTGCTCGGTTGTTTCAGCAAGCATTTCGCTCCATGTCACCGCGTCTTCGGGTGTCATGATTCGCTTAGTCGTTTGCGGCGCCCGCCAACTGCTCAATCTGGAATTGCGTAGTTAGCGCATCCACGACTGGGTCGACGTTGCCCGCCAGGAAATCTTGCAACTGATACAAAGTGAAACCAATGCGGTGGTCGGTGATGCGATTTTCTTTGAAGTTGTAGGTGCGAATCTTTTCGCCTCGCCCACCCTTGCCAACTTGTGCCTTGCGCTCTGCTGACATTTTTTCTGCTTGCTCTTCTTCGCGCTGCTTCAACAATCGTGAACGCAACACAGTCATTGCGCGCAATCGGTTCTGCAACTGCGAACGTTCGTCCTGCATGGCAACCACAATCCCCGAAGGTTTGTGAGTGATACGCACTGCAGAGTCGGTGGTGTTCACGCCCTGACCACCAGGACCACTGGCGCGATACACGTCGATCTGCAAATCTTTTTCGTCAATAGATACGTCTACTTCTTCTGCCTCTGGCATCACCATGACGGTTGCAGACGAAGTATGAATTCGGCCTTGCGCTTCGGTTACTGGAACACGTTGCACGCGGTGTGGTCCGCCTTCAAAACGCATACGCGTCCACACCGTTTCTCCCTTGAACAACATGGTCACCTGGTTGATTCCACCCATAGGAGATTTGTCAAGAGACAACACTTCAACCGACCAGCCATTACGCAATGCCCACGCGCTGTACATGTCGAACAAGTCGTGTGCAAACAAGTTTGCTTCTTCGCCACCTTCTGCGCCGCGAATTTCCACGATGATGTTCTTGCCATCATTTGGGTCTGCAGGAAGCAGCAACACCTTCAACTTGGCTTCAAGTTCTGCAATTCGCTGAACAGCACCGTCGAGTTCGGCTTGCAATTGCTCACGCTCTGCGCCTTTTGCGTCGGCCATCAATTCACGTGCGGCTTCAGCGTTTCCTTCTGCGTCCTTGTACTCACGAATGCATTGCACCAATGGCGTTTGTTGTTTGTACCTGCGCGAAGCATCACGCAACTTGTTCTGATCATTCAAAACTTCGGCGGTGCCAAGACTTTCCTCAAGAGCCACATATTCGGCTTCAATTTGGGAGAGACGTTCAAACACGGTGCTTAGGCTACGGGCTAATTAACGGCGAACTGGGGAAACTTCAACGAAACGTGCTGGATTGCGCAATGACTGCGCCAATTTCTGCAGCGAAGGGGTCACATTGTTTGCATGAGTTGCAATGAACAGTTCCGCATCTGGCGAGGTGCGCAAACGAGCGTCTGCACCAAACGCCACTACATCAACATCAATCGACGCGGTGCACACCACAACTACCGGAACTCCTCCCGGAAGCGAACCAAGTGCAACGCATGGCATTTCATCTTTTACATTCATGCGAATGATCGGTGGCTCAACAGGCTTCAGTTGTTGCGCACCAACCAACTCGGGCGCCATCACAATTCGGCGGCGCAGCATTCGCTCTGGCGCAAGACGGTTTAACGGGTGTGGAACTGAGCCTTCATTGCGATGTTCTCGAACAATTCCCACCACACGCGCAAGTGATTCCACCGTTGCATCACGACCATGCACCAATTGAAACGTTTCACGATCGTGAGCGCCAACTCCAATTTCAAGCCTTGCTCCATCACCAATGTCGTCGTTCATTACGCGACACACTTCAAGGCCCATCACTTCGCCAGTAAGCAAGCCGTGCTCGCGCACCACATCGGCACCAGACGTTTCAATCATCAACGCAAGTCGCTCATGCGAATCTGGAACCGAAACTTGTGCAAGTGGTTGTGCAGCAGATGCGCGCAACACCTGACCATTGCTCACACTCCACACAGTGATGTCGAAATTAAACAGTGGCGCGCGGCGAGCAAGTACATCAGCGTCAATTTCGCTCAATACATTGAGCGATTCAACCCCGTTCTTTCCGGCCCACAGCAGCGCAGGGCTCAGCGCACGTGAATGTTGTTCGGCGACATAGATCCACCCTTGCTTTCGCAATGCGAAGGCGAACGTCAGACACTTACGCGGTTGGCTGCTTGGCGATTTCGTTCAAGAAGTCGTCGTTGTTCTTGAATGTCTTCAAGCGATCAATCAACAACTCAAGACCCGGCGCAGCGTTTCCGTCTGCAGCAAGTCCGCTCAGAACTCGACGCAACTTCCACACCATCTGCAATTGCTTGCGCTCGAAGAGCAACTCTTCGTGACGAGTGCTTGAAGCATCAACATCAATTGCTGGATAGATACGACGTTCTGCAACCTTACGGTCGAGACGAAGTTCCATATTGCCAGTTCCCTTGAATTCTTCAAAGATGGCATCGTCCATTCGGCTATTCGTTTCCACAAGCGCTGTAGCCAAAATGGTCAAGCTTCCGCCTTCTTCAACGTTGCGAGCAGCACCGAAGAATTTCTTTGGTGGGTACAACGCACCAGCATCGATACCACCCGACATGATTCGCCCGGTTGCGGGTGCTGCCAGGTTGTATGCGCGTGACAAACGTGTGATGCCGTCCAAGATGATGACGACGTCTTCGCCCATTTCCACCATGCGCTTTGCCTTCTCAATGGTGAGCTCGGCAATGTGCGTGTGCTCTTCCGATGGTCGGTCGAAGGTTGAAGCAATAACTTCGCCCTTCACCGTGCGACGCATGTCGGTTACTTCTTCTGGACGCTCGTCAATGAGCAACACAATCAGTTTTACTTCAGGGTGATTCTTTTCGATGCTGGTTGCGATCGTCTTCATGACCGTGGTCTTACCTGCCTTTGGAGGCGACACGATAATTCCGCGTTGTCCCTTTCCAATTGGCGCGATGAGGTCGATGATGCGGGCAGTCATGTTGTTTGGGTCTGCAGCATTTTCAAGACCCAACCTGGAGTCTGGGAACAATGGTGTGAGATCTTCGAATCGCGGACGATTCTTTACTTTGTCTGCAGCAACATGGTTGATGGTTTCAACATCGAGCATTGCTGGATTCTTTTCATTACGACCAGCAGGCTTCGACATTCCGGAAATGTGATCACCCTTGCGCAAGCCATATTGGCGTGTAAGGCGTACTGAAATGTATGAGTCTTCACGACTTGGCAAGTAGCCATTCACGCGCAAGAAGCCGTAGCCCTCGTCGCGCAAGTCCACATAACCCGAGACCTTTACTGGCTCGGTGCTCAATGGTTCTGAGCTCTCTGGCTCAAAGGTTTCGTATCGATCACTACCCTGCGGACCTTCATCTCGCGGACCTTTGCCACGACGACGACGGTTGCGATTGCGATTATTGCCAAACCCTCCGCCATCGGAGCGATTGTTGTCGCGCTCGCCACGATCGTTGTTACGGTCTCCGCGATCGTTGTTGTGACGAGGGTTGTTATGGCGAGGGTTGTTATGACGATTGTTGTTATTGCGATCGCCACGGTCCTGTTCACTTGCACGACGTGCATCGGGTGCAACTGGCGTGCCTTCGTGTTCAGCTAATTCAATTTCCCAATCGGCAAGCGGCTCGCCGTCGGCGCCAAGCACCGGACCAGCAGATGCTGTTGCCTGGGCTGTCGGCGTTTCAGCTTTAGGTGCATCAACTTTTTTTGCTGGCTTTGGTGCAACTTCTGTTGGCTTTGTTTGCTCAAGGATCATCTCGATGAGTTCTGCTTTTTTTGCACGGGAAGCCGACTTCACGCCAAGTGCGCCTGCAATGGCAACAAGTTGTTCGCGATCTTTTGATTCAAGTGCTGATTGTTCAAGGGCTCCACTGGCCACAAGGTCCTACTTTCAGGTTTAACGGGCGTTCACGAAAAAGTGAGTTGCCCTAACAACCGCAACTGCGTAACGCGAAACTAGCGACGCTGAGTGCGGGGGCTTTGCTCGGGATTCCGAGCCGACTTCCACCATAGCCCCTCTCTGGGCATGTGGCAACTTCGCGCAATTGCCAGTTATCGGCACGAGGCTACGAAAGCCTCAATTGCGTGCAAGTCATTTGGCAGGTTCACAATGCGTTCCTCGCGATCAAACAAGTCGGCAACATGATCTGGCAGTGCAGGGTGCACTCCCGTTGCCTTCTTCACCGCATCGGGAAACTTCGCTGGATGCGCAGTTGCAAGGGTGATGGTAGGTACGCCTGGTTCGGCACATGCTTCGGCTGAAGCAATTCCGACTGCAGTGTGTGGGTCAACCAACATTCCACTTTCGCCATAAATACGCTTCATCACTGCAAGCGTTTCTGCATCATTCGCGCGATGTGCGCGGAATGTTGGTGCAATCCACTTCGCAAACTGATCTGGTTCCACAGACATCTTTCCTGTTTGACGGAATCGATTCAGCTGCTCAGTGGTTGCACCGCCATCGCGGTTATTCATGTCAAACAACAAGCGCTCGAAGTTGGACGAAATTTGAATGTCCATACTTGGGCTCAACGTTGGAACAACTGGCACCATATCCATACTGTGCGTTTCAAAGAAGCGTGTCAATATGTCATTGCTGTTAGAACCGACAATGAGTTTTTCAATGTCAGCACCCATTTGTTTTGCAATCCAACCTGCAAGCACATTGCCGAAGTTGCCCGTAGGCACGCTAAACGAAGCTGAGCGACCAAGGGTTTCTAAAGCCGTGAAGTAATACACCGTTTGAGCCATTACACGAGCCCAGTTGATGGAGTTCACTGCAGACAAACTGTTGGCTTCGCGGAATGGCACGTCATTAAACATTGCCTTCACCAAGTCTTGGCAATCGTCAAATGTTCCGTCCACTGCAACTGTGTGCACATTGGATGAAGTGATGGTGGTCATCTGCCTGCGCTGAACGTCGCTCACTCGCCCATTCGGATACAGAATCACGATGTCGACGTTCTTGCAGCCCTTTACTCCGTCAATCGCCGCGCTTCCCGTATCGCCACTAGTTGCACCCACAATCATCACGCGCTGATGGCGTTGCGTTAACACGTAATCAAACAACTGCCCAATTAGTTGTAATGCAACATCTTTAAATGCGAGCGTTGGTCCGTGAAACAACTCAAGCAAATAATGCTCTGGTGCAATTTGCACAAGCGGCACTACTGCTGGGTCGCGAAATGTTGAATATGCAGTGGCACACAGTTGAGCAAATACGTCCTGAGGTATTTCGCCCTCAACATATGGCGCCATCAGCGATGCTGCCTTCGATGCATAGGTTGAACCAGTCATAGTTGGCGGTTTCGGCCACGACTGTGGAACGTACAGGCCACCGTCTGTAGCGAGGCCAGCTAGCAGAGCATCACAAAAGCCCAATTCTGCTGCGCGACCGCGCGTGGAAACGTAACGCATAGTTCTTACAGGTTAGTTAGTCGGCAATCACGCGAAGAAGTGCTCCAACGTGCATCACCACGTCCAGAGTCTTCAATTCAGCAATGCAGGTCTGTACAGCGGCCTCGTTTGCCAAGTGCGTGAGAAACACCAATCGGGCGCCATTGCCAATTCCGTCTTGCTCAGCTGCCCTAATGCTCACGTTATTGCGGGCAAAAATTCCGGTAACTGCGTGCAGTACGCCTGGCTTGTCGGTTACTTCAAGTGGAATCAAATACTCACATGAAGTATCGGCCATGCGCTTCAACTTCGGTGCGCTTAACTTTCCTAGCGTTGCGTGCGCACCTTTGTTCAAGTTGATGGAGGCATCGATGACGTCGCCAAGAACCGAACTTGCAGTTGGGTCACCGCCTGCTCCACGACCATAAAACATGAGCGAGCCAGATGCTTCACCATCAACCACTACTGCGTTAAAACTGTCGCGCACTGAAGCAAGCGGGTGATGCATTGGCACCATTGCCGGATGCACGCGAACCGAAATTTCATCGGTTGCTTTGTCGTACTCCCCAATGGCCAGCAACTTCACTGCATATCCAAGACGCTGTGCAATCGCGATATCAGCTGGAGAAATTTTGCTGATGCCTTCGCTGTACACATCGCTCGCTATCACGTTGCAACCAAACGCAATGCTGGCAATAATCGAAACTTTTGCTGCTGCGTCTAAACCTTCAACGTCTGCGGTTGGGTCTGCCTCGGCATAACCAAGCGCCTGTGCGCCTGCAAGTGCATCTGCATAGCTTTGGCCCTCTTCGCTCATCTTGGTGAGGATGTAGTTCGTAGTGCCATTCACGATGCCGAGCACGCGCTTAATCGGCTCGCCGCGCAAACTTTCCCGCAATGGACGAATCAGTGGAATTCCACCACACACCGCGGCTTCAAACAGCAAGTCAATTCCCGCATCGTCGGCGGCTGCAAACAATTCAGCGCCGTGCTGAGCAAGTAGCGCTTTGTTAGCAGTGACCACAGGTTTGCCATTTTTCAATGCAGCAAGAATCAACTTGCGCGGCAGGTCTACCCCGCCCATCAGTTCAACAACCAAATCAACAGTTGGGTCGTTTACAACAAATTCTGCGTCGGTGGTCATCACCTCTGCGGCGATTGAACCTTTGTGTGAATCAATATTGCGAACCGCAACTCGTGCAACTTCAAGGCGAACTCCGCTACGCGCTGCAATGGTGTCGGACTGCTGTTTCACCAGGCGCACAAATGCCGCGCCAACTGTTCCGTGTCCAATAACTCCAAGACGCACGCGGTGTTCCGTCATGCCCTTCACGCTATTGGCTATTCGCTCACATCCA
>JALQUZ010000045.1:11418-11671 GCA_023263695.1 Ilumatobacteraceae bacterium | reverse complement strand
AGAGCTATTGCCGAGCGAGGTTGGAAGTCAATTCCGCCATCGCGTGGGAACGAAATCTCTTGATACGGCGCAGTGGCTACCAAGCGATGCAGAAACTGAACCGACTATTGCAATGAAGCGCGAGTTGTTGCGCCTTCGCCGTGACGAAGTAGTTGGCTTGGCTGATGGCGGAAGTGATGCGGCCGAAGAAGCAGCGCAGCTCATTGCAGAGTTTTGCGGTGTACCCGTGCAAGGGCAGGGTATTGATGCATTG
>JALQUZ010000045.1:0-11408 GCA_023263695.1 Ilumatobacteraceae bacterium | reverse complement strand
CGATGACATTGTGGTGATGCAGCCAACGGGCGACGATCAGCAGCCAGTAGTCGTTGCGGGAGTGGTGTGTTCTCCCAGCCGTTGGAACATCCAAACAAAACTGGGTAGCAACATGATGGCTGTGCACAATCCGGTTCCGCAATATGTAGACCATGTTGGAAAAGCCGTTGACACAACGATGGCCAGGTTGCGAGCCAACCAGCCAATGGTGCGTTCAAATTGGACGATCGAAGATCATTGCGCATTGTTTCAACCAGTTGCGCCAAGCGGCCCGTTAGTGCAAGACCCAACGAAGTTGTGGATTCGCATGGAGCGCCAAACGCTTCGGGCATTGCCTCAAACCGGTGGTTCCATGTTCACCATTCGCACCTATCAACAGCCGATTACTGAATATGTGGCTCGCGGTGCAGACGTGGCCTCTACGTTGTATTCGTTGGTTAAGCGTTTGCCAGACGATGTAGCGAAATACAAATCAATATTGCATTATCGCGAGGCATTACTTGAATGGCTTGCGCCTTTCGCTAGCTAATCAGGTGGTGTAGTCAGCGTTGATTCGCACGTAACCATCGGTGAGATCGCATCCCCACACGGTGGCCTCACTTGACCCCGTGTTCAGACTTACGTGAATGCGAACATCGGCGCCTTTCATGTAAGTACTGAGTTCGCTGAGACCTTTATCGTCGACCTGTGTTGGGTATACCTCTTGCGAACCGAAGCGAATGATTACTTGTTCTTGGTTGATATCGGTGTACTGACTACATTTTCCAACGGCCATAGCCACTCGTCCCCAGTTTGGATCTGCTCCATGCACTGCAGTCTTCACCAGAGGGGAGTTCACGATTGCTTTAGCGATGGTTTTTGCCTGCTCGTAATCGCGCGCGTGGTCGACATGTACTTCAATCAGTTTCTCTGCACCCTCACCGTCGCGAGCAACCTGTTTGGTTAGTGATAGCGCAACTTCGTAGAGCGCTGATTCGAAAGCAGATAAGTCAACGCTTCCCGCTGCACCACTGGCCAGCACAATTGCGGTATCGCTAGTTGATGTATCGGTGTCTACAGATACACAATTAAACGTTTTTGCAATGACACGCTGGAAAACGCTGTTTAATTCTCCCGGTGCAATATCGGCATCGGTAAACATCATGGTGATCAGAGTTGCCATATTCGGCTCAATCATTCCAACACCTTTTGCTACGCCGACCACGCGAGCAGTTGATCCCGCGACAACACATTCGGCGACTTTGCTGACCGTGTCGGTCGTCATGATTCCGCGGGCAACATCGTCCGCTGATGTTCCCTGAAGCTGTGCGGGAAGTGCTGCAAGTCCGGCACGAACTTTGTTCATAGGGTATTGACGGCCAATTACGCCTGTCGAAGCAATGAGCACGTCATGTGGTTCGCATCCCAATGTCGAAGACACACCCGCTACAACTTCACGCGCATTGCTCATGCCAATGTCGCCAGTTGCAACGTTGGCGTTCTTTGAAATGACGACAACAGCTTTGGCCTTTTGGTCGGCAATGTGTTCGCGACTCACCACAACGCTTGGTCCAGCAAAGCGACTCTGCGTAAACATGCCGGCAGCAGCACACACGGTGTCGGCTGCAACGAGCGTGAAATCGTCGGTTGAATCTTTAATGCCGATATTCGTGACATGAGCGCGAAACCCTTGAGGAAGCAAAATGGTCATAACTATTTAGCGAAATGCTTCTCGATGTTTTCAAGTGTTTTAATCATTGATTTTTCATTATTTGCAATTGAACGCATGATTTTGAGCATCAATGGAGATTTGTTGTATTTGTAATCGAATTGTTCGGTTACTTGTGTTCCACCGTTAACTGGTTCAAGGATGTAACGCCAAATATGTCCACCGAAATGGCGCCAACCAATTCGTTGATTTTCTTCAAACTCAACAACGGTGTTGGTCATTTTGTATGGCACCGCAATTTTCATATCCATCGAAAATTCTGCACCGAGCGACAATCGGGATGGAGCAGAAACCCGAGCCGCCTTAACGCTTCCCGAACCGTCAAACTTGCAATGTTGACGCGGGTCGGCGAGTAACTCAAAGATCAACCCTGGTGCTGCGGGAATAAATCGCTCAACAGAAACAATCTTGTTTTTGGCGTCGTGAGTCATGTACTCAGGCTAGGCGAGTGATTGAACTACAGCTTCACCACAGCGGCGTCCAGAAAACATTGCTCCTTGAATGGAACCGGTGTCTCTGTGATCACCACACACGAACTGGCCATTGCCAAGGTTGACGCGCTGCTTGGGCGAAAACGGCGGCTTCTGAACGGGCCCACCGTGCTCAACTAGGTACGTGCGCAAATGCTTCCAGCTATCCACTTGTGGCCCCCACCACGATCGAAGTTGCTGTCGGCTAATTGCTTCAAGGTCGCCTTCGATAATTCCAGGAAGCGCTGCAACGATGAGGTGCTTGTCTGCCGGCGCATAAGAAGGCGCAACATTGCTGATTACCGCAACATTGAGGACAGGGCCGTTTCCTGTTCCGTCAAGCACGACGAGTTTTGAACGTGTAGGTGGAATGTCTGCAGAGAAATACACGCACCCAACTTTTCGCGATTCAACATTTGGAATGCCAAGTAGCGAGGATGCTGTAGGTCCGTCTGTGGCAACAACAACTGCTCGCGCTGCAATGGTGTCGCCGGATGAAAGCGTTACCTGTGCGCCGTCAATTGCGCTTACTCGAGTATTGAAGTGGATAGTCCCTTCGGTAAGTCTGCTTGCCATTTGCAAGGGAAGCGCGTGCATTCCGCGCGAAGGAAGCACGCTTTGTCCTTCACTGAGCGACCGGAAAATCACATCAAACATGCGTCGCGAAGTAGCTAGATGCGGGTCGAGTTGTATGCCACCAAATAGTGGTCGGAAAAATCGATTGATCATTTTGGTGGAGAAACCAAATGCTCGAAGTGCTACGTCGGTGGACACATCCTGTCCACCCAGCAATAAAGAGGGTTTGCGACGCATGATGCGCGCTCGCAATAAGACGATGCGAGCCTTATCGAACACACTTCCAATCGGTGCGAATGCCGTAGCGGCGAGAGTTTGAGGTTTGCGAAATGGGTCGGAAACCACGTGACCTTTTCCGTTACGCCACACCAGTGCGCCAGGGTCGAATGGGCGAAGGTCGAGCGCTCGCATGTCTACCTGAGAATTCAATTCGGGATACGCAGTGAGCATCACTTGGAATCCACGGTCGAGTTGAAATCCATCAACAATGTCGGTTCGAACTCTTCCACCAACTGCGTCGCTCGCTTCGAGCACTACTACCGAGAAACCATGTCGTTGAATTTCTCGAGCGGCAGAAAGTCCAGCAAGACCAGCACCAACAATTACTACGTCACATTGTGAAGGCAGAGGCATCACTTAGAGAGTAGTGAACGAAACGCACTTTCTAGAGTGGTGTGCTTGAACATGTAGCCACTTGCATTGAGTGCTGCCGGAATTACACGCTGTCCAGTGAAGAGCAGCGCGTCTGCAAGTTCTCCACCAAGCAAAATCTTTGGGGCGAACGTGGGGACGGGAACTATTGCTGGACGCTTAAGAACAGATGCAAGCACTTTGGTGAACTCTGCATTGGTAACTGGGTGTGGTGCAGTGAGATTGACTGCACCACTGACATTTGCTGTGAGCAAATGTTCGATTGCGCCGATTTCATCATCGATTGAAATCCAGCTTTGCCATTGCTTGCCAGTGCCGAATTTTCCACCTACGCCCAACTTGAAAAGTGGAAGCAGTTTCTTTAGTGCGCCGCCCTTAGGTGACAGCACAATTCCTGTGCGGAGATATACGGTGCGGATGCCCGCATCGACTGCTGGTTGCGCGGCAGCTTCCCATTGTTCACACACGTCGGCAAGGAAGCCGGTCCCATGTGTGCTCACTTCGGTAAGTTGCTCATCGTTACGTGCACCGTAGATTCCGATCGCTGAGCCTGAAAGAAATACCGATGGTTTTCGAGAAAGAGAGGCCATTGTTGTTGCAAGGAGAGCTGTTGTCGTGGTGCGACTGTCAAGGATTTCCTTGCGGTATCCAGCTGTCCATCGCTTGTCACCAATTCCAGCGCCTGACAAGTTAATTACTGCATCTGCACCTTCAAGGGCGGCAGATTCAAGAGTTCCCGATTTTGGATCCCACTGAATTTCACCAGACTTTGGCGACCTGCGAACCAGACGAACAACTTCGTGCCCATTGCCCGACAATTTGGCAACGAGTTGGGTGCCGATTAAACCACTTGCTCCTGAAACGACAATCTTCATAGCCTTACCTTATGGCGCTTTGACCGACAAGGTGAGGTTGTGCGCCAATTATGGAATGACGATTGGGACTGACGTAACCACGGTATTTGGACGGAACAATAAGCGCGCCTTGATTGCTAGGGCCGACTGGTTATGAAGCCACTGCGAACGAATACTGGTAACGAACTCGGGAATGATCACGGTGATCAAGTCGTCGTTGTACATATTGTCAATTTCGTTGATGCGATTAAGAATCGGTTCAGTGAGGTCGCGGTACTCGGAGACTATGGTGTCGAGTTCGATCGACAATCCAAACTTATCCCATTGCTCGTCAAGACGTGCACGGTCATCTGAATTCTCGATAACAGAAAGTGCGATGAGTTTGTCTGGGCGCAAGCTTTGTGCGTACCTCACCGCTTGTAACACTCCTTGGTTGACAGAACCGACGAGTACTACGACAGTGTGCGTTCGGAATGGAGCTTTGTAGCCCTCTTTCGGTGCAAGGAAACCGCGAACTCGGGTGTAGTGACGGTGGATTCCTTTGAACCCAACCATCATGATTGGAATAAGAATTGCTGGAATCCAGGCTCCATCGGTGAACTTGACGACAACAAATATTCCGGCAACAAAAAACGTAGTTACCGATCCAATGCCGTTAATAAGAATATGGAGCTTCCAACTTTTTTCACGATGTTTGTAGTGGTGCACACACATGCCTGCTTGGCTCAAGGTGAAACCTGTAAACACACCAACTGCATACAACGGAATGAGCGCGCTAATGAGTCCTTTAAACGCAACAATCAAGCCGATTGATGCAACGCTGAGAAAAATCACACCGTTTGAATACACCAAACGATCACCGCGATTCATGAATTGCCGTGGCAGATAATTATCTTTTGCAATGAGAGAACCAAGTCGTGGGAAGTCTGCGTACGAGGTGTTAGCTGCGAGAATCAGAATTGCAAAGGTTGCAAACTGCGTGATGAAGAAGAAGATGTTTCGTCCTCCGTACACCTGCTCGGCAAGTTGAGCAAGAACAGTATTCGGGATTATTCCTTCGTGGTCTTTTACTGGTTGCAAGTGTTGAGCAAGAATGCTGAGGCCGAAGAAGCAACTACCAAGAATGACTGCCATCCAGATGAGTGTGATCGATGCATTTTTAGATTCCGGCTTCTTGAATGCCGGGACGCCATTGGAAACTGCTTCAACGCCGGTGAGTGCTACCGCGCCTGAAGAGAACGCTTTTAAAAAGTAGAACACTGTTATTGAACCTTGCATCTCGAGCAAGTGCTTAGCCTCACCAGTGTGTTCAATTGGCGCAAGGTGCTGTACGAACACGCGGTACAAGCCAACCACAATGAGTGTGATCAGGCTGATGACATACAAATAAGTAGGAGGTGCAAATAGCGCACCAGATTCTTTGAGGCCGCGCAAGTTTGCAACCATCATCAACAGAATGAACCCGATACAGATCTGAACACGGTGTGGCGCTAATCCGTTAAACGCAGAGATGATGGCAGCCACGCCACCTGCAACCGACACGCACACGGTAAGTACGTAGTCAATGAGCAATGAAGCACCTGCAACAAGTCCGGGGTATTCGCCAAGGTTTTCTTTAGAGACAATGTAGGAGCCACCACCACTTGGATAAGCAAAAATGGTTTGTCGGTAACTCATGACCACGATGGTGAGTAGCGCGATAACAATTAGTGAAATTGGCACCAGCATTGAGTAGGCGACCATTCCCACTGCGCCGAGGGATAAAAAGACGATCAGAATTTCTTCAGTGGCATATGCGGTAGAGGAAATCGCGTCGCTTGCAAAAACAGGCAAAGCAATTTTCTTACTTAATCGCTGGTGTTGGTCGTCCGATGTGGGAATCGGTTTTCCAATAAAGAAGCGTTTGATGGGGTTGGAGCCGGTTTGTGTAGCCATATGCGTCTAGAAGCCTGCCACATTGACTACCTGCGCGACTTGTCTACCGCCTACGATTATTTGCCTTGGTACTACATAGGCATTTCGGGCGGTGTGCGCCCATGCCGCAAGGGAGAAAACAGTGCACGTCGTAATTGTGGGATGCGGGCGAGTTGGTTCAACGCTCGGTCGGGAACTCGTTGCTGCGGGTCACACCGTTGCAGTTGTCGATCGAAAGTCTGAAGCTTTCTCGCGACTAGGGGAATCGTTTACTGGCCAGAAAATTACGGGCATTGGTTTTGACCGTGACATTTTGATTGAAGCCGGAATTGAAAAGGCTGGTGCGCTTGCTGCTGTTACGAATGGAGATAACTCGAACATATTGATTGCACGCGTAGCGCGCGAGGAATTTGGCATTGAGCGAGTGGTAGCTCGAATCTACGATCCGAAGCGCGCCGAGATTTACGAACGTCTGGGAATTGCCACAGTTGCCACTGTGAAGTGGACCTCTGAACGAATTTTGCGTCGAATACTTCCTGAGTTGCCAGCAGTTGAATGGACAGACCCGAGTGCAAAGGTTGTGCTGGTAGAGCGCGAGCTTCCGAAGTCATTAGTAGGAAACCGAGTGCTGTCTCTTGATAGCGCAACTGCGCGAATCGTATCTGTTCGCCGTTTGGGAGCTGCAATTATTCCAACTGCAGACACCGTGGTTCAGGAAGGTGACGTCGCCTATGTAGCGGTTGAAATTAAGTCACTAGAAGCATTTGATGCATCACTTACATCAACAAGCGGGAAGGGTCACTAGCCATGAAAGTAGTTGTCGCAGGTGGTGGAAGCGTTGGTCGATTTACCGCAGAACAACTCGTTGCTGCAGGGCACGAAGTAACCATTATTGAAAATGATCGTTTGGTTGTCTCTGAGTATGCAGAAAACGAGCCTTCTGGAAAGTTGAAGTGGCACCGAGGCGATGCGTGCGATGTTGCAGTTCTTGCCGCCGCAGGCGTGACCATGGCAGATGTCGTTGCATCGGTAACTGGAGATGACGAAGACAACTTGGTGGTGTCGTTGCTAGCGAAGCAAGAATTCGGCGTGCCGCGAGTAATTGCTCGAGTGAACAACCCAAACAACTACTGGATGTTTAACGACATGTGGGGAGTTGATGTTTCGGTTTCGACACCTCATCTCATTACCAGCCTTGTGCAGGAAGCCGTTGCCGTAGGAAACCTGGTTCGCTTAATGCAACTGAAGGGTGGCAAGGCCGAACTTGTTGAAGTGACACTTGCAGATAACTCTCCTGCGCGCGACAAACAATTAAGCGATTTGCACATGCCGCGTAGTGCAAGTGTTGTGGCAATCGTTCGCGATAGTCGCGTACTCATGCCAACCCCAGACATGGTGTTGCGCATTGGCGACGAAGTAATGGCGCTCATTACCGAAGACGCAGAAGCTGCGGTGCAGCAAATTCTTGTTGGCTAATTCAGCCTTCGCCCATCGGAAGAAGCGAATAGGCCGGGTTTAGGAACACCAGACGATTTGCGTCGGCAAATGCCACGCCTTCAATGACAATGCAATGACCATGTTCAATACCGGCAACATGGCGGCGGCCGCTGAAAATAACTGTTGCGTCACCGGTTCCATCATTAATGACAATTTCGGTTGATGGGATTCCCGAACGAGGCTTTATGGTCATGCGTTTTACTTCGCCACACACTTTTGTTCGGTCACGGGCCTCTAGTTCTCCCAGAGGTTGAAGGCGAAGCTCGGCAAAACGATCGACAAGTCGCTCGGAGTCAATTTCTCGAACTGGCTTGCTTGCAGACTTAAAAACATCTTTGATGCCCATGACGACTTTCATCCTAGGCTGACTTCCATATGAGTACCCGAAAACTAATTATGTGGGCATTGTTCTGCGGAGTATTAATTCTTGGTGCAGGTGTGTTCAAGTTATGGCAAACCACTGGTGATGGAGCACAAGTTCAACTCCTGCAGTTGGGCGATTCGGCAGTACTGGGCGACATGACGGTGTCGGTAAATGCCGTGTCAAAGAATGCAACGCAAACTCTTGTTGAGGTGTCGATGCAAGGGGTGGAAGGTGCGGATGCATTGGCAGGATGGCGAATGTTGGTGGGCGGAGTGATTAGCGAAGCTCAGCCACTGGCAGAAGGTGTGGGTACCCCTTGCGCCACAACGAAACTTGCCGAACCGACGATTTGCACGGTTGCGTTTCCTGTGTCTGAAGGCACGCCAACGATTGCCTACATTCGCGCAGGACAACAAGAACAGTGGGCTACGACACCGTAATCTTGAACCGTTATCGTTATCCACAGGCAGTTGAAAGAGGTGGTGCGTACGGCTGAGCAATTTGATCTGGTGGTCATTGGTGGCGGTCCTGGTGGCTATGCATCTGCTTTCTATGCCGCATCCGCTGGCATGAACGTTGCTCTGATTGAGCGCGACACCATTGGTGGAACTTGTTTGAACCGTGGATGTATTCCGGCAAAAGCTTTTCTCGAGACTGCAGCCGCAAATCGACATGTTCAACACGCTGGTGACTTCGGAATTAGCGCAACCGTAAACGGAATTGACTTTGGAATTGCGCAAACTCGTAAGCAAACCATTGTTAATGGTTTGGTAAAGGGTCTCACTGGTTTGACGAAGACGAAAAAGGTGAATTACTTATTAGGCACTGGTTCGCTCGGACCGAACAAAACGGTGACCGTGCAGTTGGCTGATGGAAGCACGCAACAGCTGCAAGGGAAAAATGTGGTGATTGCAGCGGGCTCAACTCCGCGAACCATTCCCGGGTTCACACCTGGTGGTCCAATCATGACTTCTGATGAAGTGTTGATGTTGAGCAAAATTCCTCAGCGCATAGCTGTCATCGGTGGTGGCGCAATTGGCTGCGAGTTTGCATCGACGTTTGCCGATCTTGGTTCGCAAGTAACCATTCTTGAAGGACTTCCAAAAATTCTTCCTGGATTAGACCCAGACTTGGCGTTCGTAGTGGAAAAGAGTTTCAAAAAAAGAAATATTGAGATTCGTACTGGCGTAAAAGTAAGCGGACACGAACCAACTGGCACCGGCACCACCGTGTTGTTTGGAGAAGGCGAGCGACTAGAAGTTGATGCGGTAGTGGTGTCGGTTGGACGCAAACCATTTACGGAGTTGCTTGGTCTTGCGGGAACTGCCGTGCATGTGAGCGACCGCGGATTTATTGATGTGGATGGCTACTGCCAAACTGGCGAGCCAGGCGTGTATGCAGTTGGCGACATTATTAATACTCCGCAACTCGCACACGTTGCGTATTCGGAAGCCATCGTTGCGGTGAAGCACATGCTCGGCGAAGTGGCCTACCCAGTGATGTACGACCGAGTTCCCTGGGCAATTTATTGCCACCCTGAAGTTGCGTGGGCTGGCCCATCTGAAGAAGCTGCAATCGCTGCCGGTCACGATGTAGTAGTTGCAAAGCACGCATTCCGCTCGAACAGTCGCGCAATGATTCTTGGTGAAACCGATGGCTTAGTGAAGATCATTGCGAAAAAAAATGCAGATGGAACTGCTGGTCAAGTACTTGGCGTGCACATGGTTGGTCCGTGGGTAACGGAGCAGTTGTCGGGTGGCTACTTGGCAGTGAACTGGGAAGCAACAGTGGATGAAATTGCCGAATTCATTCAGCCACACCCTTCACTGTCTGAAACATTTGGAGAAACAGTGCTGTCGCTTACGGGTCGCAGCATCAACGGTTAATCGTTCGAACACAGGAGCATCATGGCTGAGATCACACTTCCACAACTTGGAGAAACGGTCACCGAAGGAACGATTACGCGTTGGTTTAAAAAAGTTGGTGACACGATCGCTGCTGACGAGCCATTGTTCGAAGTTTCTACCGACAAAGTTGACACTGAAGTACCTTCGCCAATTGCAGGAGTGTTGACAGAGATTCGTGTTGCAGAAGGTGAGACCGTTGCGGTTGGAACCGTGATTGCAGTTGTTGGTGGGGCTGGCGCTGCACCTGCGCCGACGCCAGCACCGGTAGCTGCCCCTGCACCCGCGCCTGTTGTGGCTCCAGCACCTGCTCCTGCACCTAGTGCAACTCCAGCACCGACACCTGCGCCGGCGCCTGCACCTGTTACAGCGCCAGCACCTGCTGTAGTTGCGCCTGTTGCGCAGTCAAACAAGTTGCTCTCACCGGTTGTTCGCCGTTTAGTAAATGATCACGGCATCAATATTGATGTATTGCAAGGCACCGGTCCTGGTGGACGCATTACGCGCGAAGATGTCCTCGATTACATCGATCGCAATGGACTGTCTGCGCAAGCATCTGCGCCAGTTGCAACGCCAGCTCCTGTTCAAGTTCCTGCTCCTGCACCAGTTGTTGCGGCAGCTCCAGCTCCTGTTGCAGCGTCTACGCCCGCACCTACGGCGGCTCCGACACCACGTGCAGTAACTGCACAGAGTGATCGTGAGCAAGTCATACCGCTGTCAAAAATTCGTCGACTCACTGGAGCGCACATGGTGATGTCGCTTGAAACGAGTCCGCATTCGTTCACGGTTGTTGAAGTTGATTACGCAAACGTTGACAAGACGCGCAACTCCATAAAAGAGTCGTGGAAAACGAGTGAAGGTTTCAGCCTGACTTATCTGCCGTTTATCAGCCGTGCGGTAGTGGATGCTCTTGCAGAATTCCCACATTTGAACGCAAGTATCGAGGGCGACAATTTGATTGTTCACAGTTATGTCGACCTTGGAATTGCAGTTGACCTTGACTATGCAGGCTTACTGGTTCCGGTAGTGCGCAGCGCAGACGCAAAGCGGTTGCGTGCAATTGCACGTGAGATTTATGACCTTGCAACGCGTGCGCGCGGACGTAAGTTGTCGCCAGACGAAATTAATGGTGGAACTTTCACGTTGTCGAACAATGGCTCGGCTGGTGCATTAATAGCCATGCCGATTATCAATCAGCCACAAGTTGCCATTTTGTCCACCCTTGACTTGTTAATGATAATCATTATCATTTAATGATCAATCAACAATTAGAAAAAGGATGGTATGCGAGGAAATAAAAAGTTAGTAAGCGTTGCTTGTTTAATGGCTTTAACTGCGCCAGTGATGGCTGGCGAAGGGAGTTTTGGATGGTTGTATACCTTAGATCTACAACCTAAAGGAACTTTGGAGTTTGAGCAAAAAGTTGATTTAACGAAGGGCCAAGCTGCTGGTACCTATGACTTGTGGAAA
>JALQUZ010000044.1 GCA_023263695.1 Ilumatobacteraceae bacterium | reverse complement strand
TCGGTAATTCCCGCGACCACATCGTCAATCATCTGCTTATTCAATGCTCCGCCGTCGCGCTTAATTGCAATCAGTTCAGCTGGAGTGAGATGAATCATGGGGTACCCGCACTCTACCCCTATCGGTCAATTGGTACTTGACAGCCAAAGCACCACTTATGCAACAATTTTGCAGTCAACTTTTGTTGTCCTCGCACACATGTGCCATATGAACCCAACTGCAACAGGAATCTTCATGGACAACGAATTTATCGATCAGGTTGAAGGCGACCTCAATGACAACTCACATGCACCAGCCACTAAAGGAGATGTTCGTAATCTCGCACTTCGGATTGAGCTCAGGTTTACCAAACTTGAGTCATCTATTAGCCAACGATTCATGGCAATTGAAAACCGATTTACAACATTTGATGCATCAATCAAAGAATATGTCTACAAACTTGGCTGGAAGTTCTTTGGAGCCTTAATTGGCGCAATGGGAATTATGCTTACCGTGTTTGGAATGTTCATCAATTCAACAATGAAGTAATTACTCGTTGGTGTTAGCGGCTTCTGCTTCTGCAATCTGCTTACGAACGTCATCCATATCAACTTTTCGAATTGCATCAATCAACTGGTCAAGCGAAGCAGCAGGCATCGCACCTGGTTGGCTGAACAGCATCACTCCATCACGAAACGCCATGATGGTGGGAATTGATTGAATGCCCATGCCACCAGCAAGTTCCTGATTGTTTTCTGTGTCCACTTTTGCAAAACGGATATCTGCGTTTGCCTCTGCAGCCTTTTCGAAGATAGGTCCAAACATTTTGCACGGACCACACCACTCTGCCCAGAAGTCCACCAATGTGATTCCGTCGGCCATGACGGTTTCTTCAAACGTTTCGACTGTGAGATTGATCGTTGACATGGTGGCTCCTGACGTCTCTGGTGGAACTTTCAATTTACTGCCAAAACTATTTAGTGATCACCTTCGTTAAACCCCGGCGTTGCCTGCAAACCAGCAATCAGTTCGGCAACTTCCGACTTAGTCAGCTTCGCCTCAGGATGGCGCCCAAATGTGGTGTAGAAACTTGGTGGCATTGAACCGTTCTGAATTACCTCAATGGTGTCGTGCGCCCCACGCTGATTGACATTCCATTCCTGATAATTGACCTTGCTACGTCCCTCATCAATATGGCTTTGAACCACCCATGAAATTGGCGCTACTGATGCGTAAGACGGGTACTCAACCTCGTTCGAATGGCATCCAAAGCATGCGCGCACCATTATTTCGCGAGTTCGCGGTGACGACCACGCAGGTTCGCCATTAATTGGCGGGTTCGTGTGATTCTTCCCATAGGGAATTGCTTGAATAACAATGAGCGTGCCAACTGTTGCAGCAAAGAACACCAGTAACAGACGAGTATTAGTCGTTGATTTATTTTTGTTCTTGTAGACATACAGCAGAGTTGGACATGCAATGAATGTGGTGAGCACGATGTAGCCAATTGGAGGCATTCCAATGAGAATGCTCACAACAAGAAACACCAACGCAAATGAAATGACAACACTCGATGCAACTTTGTATTTCCTTATTTCTTGCCACAGCCACACCAAGGATTTGGTTGCCAATCTCATCAGATTCTTCACAGTAAATCTCCCTTTTTGCCATTCGTTGGCTTGCACGTCCACCGTAGTGAAAATGGTTCGCCAGTTGTAGGGCGGGTGGCTAATGACACATAGTCGGGCGGTTTTTCCTCAATAACAGTACGGGATTCAGAAATTACTTGCTGAAGCACCTTGACCCCCTCGTTGAGTGTTGCCTACATGCCTACGTGCCTGTTTGTCAGCTTGCGAATGTTAGCAACAGTTCAATTGCTGTTTACCTAAACATGAACTCCCTTCAAGGTTGCAATGCAAGAATCAACTTGTGATTCGTTTTCGACGAACATCCTCGGCAGTTCACGTGCGACGCCGTGACCTTTTCGCCTACTCCGACTTTCGACTTGCAATTGGTGGACAACTGCTTTCACAAGCGTCTGATGCGCTGACTTCATTTACTCTTGCGGAAATCTTGGTGTTTTCTTTCAACTCAAGTCCTTCGCTGGTTGCGATGGCATCCACTTTGCTAATGAGTGCAATTCCACTTGTTGTCGTCGGTCCTATTGCTGGCCATCTGGCAGACAGATTTAACCGCAAATCACTTCTAGTAAATGGCCATCTTGCGCGAGCAATTATTGCCGCGAGCGCTGCAATTTCAGTCCTACCAAAATTCCACACTATTGGCTATGTTGCTTTTGCATTACTCCTTGGCTTAACTCGTATTTTGTACACAGCGCGCGCAACCGCGTTTCCTCAACTCGTCCGCAAGCACGAACTTGTTGCTGCTGATTCAACTTCTCTCATCATTGCAGTTATCGCTGGCTCAATTGGTGCTGGGATTGGTATGTCGATTGCTAACCACTACCCGGCATTCGCGCTCCTCATTGCGGCCACTGGACAGTTGGTGGCTTCTCGCTTATTTGGGATGGTGGCGATTGATCTAGGAAAAGGTACATCCAAAAATTCGCGCGGACATGTGCTCGCTGCATTTAAGCAACTAAAGAAGCAGAAGACGAAGTTTGCCATTTATGCAACGGCAAGTCACCGCTTGATTTTGGGAATGTGTATCGCCAGCATTTCGCTGCTTGTCGACGCTTCGTATGGACTGCACACCACCGGTTACGTAGCTGTTCTTGGTTTTTCCGCAACGGGCGCATTCATCGGTTCTATAACTGCCGAATGGATGTCTGAACATTTCCCCCGTCGTTCAATCACGGTTATTGCGTTTGGTGGATCAGCAATGGTGATTTGTTTTGCGTGCTTCGCATCAACTCCACGAGTTGGACTTATCGCGCTGTCTGTAGCATCATTTCTTTTTCAAAACCTTCGAGTTCGCGCGGACGCAACGATTCAGACAAATGTCTCACGATCAGCTATCGGACATGTTTTCGCGGCTTACGACTTGCTGTACAACCTTGCATTCATTTTTGGGGCAATCGTGGGAATTGGCCTAAGCGGATTACTGAGTTACACAACTGTGCTGGCTTGCGTGGCCACAAGTTTTGCTGCAATGTCCGTTGTTTTTGTAGTAATTAACGATGGAAAACAAGACGGTGAAATTTCACCAAGCCAACATCCCTCTATTTGGCGAGTGTCTGCGAGAAAACCTGTAACTGCTGGGTAATCGTTCGGTTTGCACGTACCGAACGTGCTGTTGAGTAGATAACTGAAATTGTTGGCCAAACCATAAACACAGCGACGTAACTCATATCCCTATATGAATAGCGGAATATGGATTGACTGAAAATTTGAGATTACGACGAGGTGAATTACCTGAAAACTTCTGCCTCGTTCTACAGTGTGCGATATGAAAATTCTTGTCATCACCGCACACCCTGACGACGTTGACTTTGGTGCGGGTGGAACTGTTGCCACCTGGGTTGCTGAAGGTCACGACGTGGTGTATTGCCTAGTTACAGACGGCCAAGCGGGCGGTTCCGACAACACCATCACTCGAGACGAAATGGCTCGAATTCGCCGCAAAGAGCAGACTGCTGCTGCCAACATTCTTGGTGTTACCGAACTGCATTGGCTTGGGTTCCCAGACGGAGCTGTAGTTCCAGACCTCAACTTGCGACGCGAAATTAGTGCAGTAATTCGCATGGTTAAACCCGATCGAGTACTCACCCAGTCTGCTGAGCGTCGATACGACCGCATTTATGCATCTCACCCCGATCACCTGGCGACAGGTGAAGCAGCACTGTGCGCTGTATACCCAGATGCTCGCAATGAGTTTGCGTTTCCAGAACTACTGAGTGAACGCGAGCTTGCACCACACAGTGTTCCTGAAACGTGGATCATGGCTGGACCAAACCCCAAACACTTCATTGACACCACCGACATGCTCGACAAAAAAGTTGAAGCATTGCTATGCCACGAAAGCCAACATCAAGACCCAACTGGTTTGCCAATCCGCATGCGCGAATGGGGACAACAGATTGCTCAGGCAGGTGGGCTGCCTGCAGGTAGAACTGCTGAAGCGTTTTTAGTAGTTGATACGAAATAGTTCTTCGCTACGGAAGAACTGTGGTTTCAGTTGGCACCGTAACCACCGATGGATCAATAGTTGTTTCAACTGGAATAGTTGTGTCAACAACAGTGGTATAGGCTGGAACAGTTACAGGTGGATCAGTTTTAGCCACATCAGGAATGGTGACGTACGAATAGTTCTTTACTGGCTGCGGTTGACCTAACCAGAAGCCAAACGACACCAAGAACATAACAATTGAAATCAGCGTGGAGTTTCGAGGGCGACGTAATTTCATGCCGTTACCCCTCCATTAACTTTGATTGACGCATAGGTGCTTTGTAACTCTGCAGCAATTCGACGACGCAGTTCGCGCTCTACTTTCCACTGCTGAACTGGAAGCGATCTTCCCGCCACCCTCACCTCAACATCGGCTTCGCCAAGTTTGTCTACACCTTCAACACTTGGCACCTCAATCAACATTGAAGCGAACTTCGGGTCACGAGCCATATCTGCGCAAACACGGTCAATGCGCACAATTTCCTTCTCGATGTCGCTCTCGCGTGGCAATGGAACAGTCACCAATACGCGCGACCAGTCACGAGACATATTGACGTTCTGCCTCAATTGACCATTGGCAATGCTGATGAGATCGCCATCAAACGTGCGAATCTTGGTAACTCGAAGCGTTACTTCTTCTACTCGCCCTTCAGCCCATCCAACAATGCCAAATGGCCCAAGGCGCACAATGTCGCCTACACCGAACTGACGCTCGGCAATGATGTACAAACCGGCGATGATGTCGCCAACCATCTGCTGTGCACCAAAACCCAGACCAGCACCAGCTACTGAACCCAGGAACACCAAGGCCGAAGAAGGAAGGTTGAGTCTTAAAAATACCGACGTTGTGGCAACTGCAATAACAATGAAGTTGATTCCCCAGCGCATTGCGCCGAGCACCGCTGCACGATGGGCACCGGTGGACAACGACGAAAGGTCTGAATTATCTGGATTGCGATTTTTGACACTGAGAATCTGCTGATCTGCAATGAATGCAACCAAACGCATAAATACGTGAGCACCAGAAATGGTCATGATGATGGCGACGAGGTCGACTCGCAACCATTGCGAGACGGTGTCTTTACCCGTGGCGGCAACCAAAACAGCTAATACATGCATCGGCTCAAGACTACGAGAACCACTGCTTGCAGTGGTGGCATGGCACACTTGCGAGATGGACACTGAAATCAGCAAACTCCGCAGGCTCAACCTCATCGCAGGACTGCTCCACCTCGCTTCCCTTGTTGGGATTGTCGTGCTCTCTAACGATGCATCAATGCCGGTGCGCGCCACATACCTCACCGATGCTCCAACACTCAATGCATTTTCGGACCCAGTGCATCTGTTCAACTTGAATATCAGTTGGATGATTGGCGCATTTTTAGCGCTTTCAGCTTTCTTTCATTTTTTAATCATTAGCCCAAAGTTTTTTCCTCGTTATAGCGCTGGCCTCATAGCTCGCCACAACTATTTCAGATGGGTTGAGTATTCGCTTTCCTCATCACTCATGATTGTGGTTATTTTGCAACTCAACGGTGTTTCTGACTACATGGCGCTTTCTGGCATGTTCGGAGTGAATGCTTCAATGATCTTGTTCGGTTTGCTCCAGGAAAAGTACGCAAAACCCGGAAGCGGCGACATGCTGCCGTTTTATTTTGGCTGCATTGCAGGAATCATTCCGTGGATCATGATTGCAATCAACATTTTTTCGCCTAACGGGCCTGCGGAATCGGCTACACCTGGTTTCGTCTATGGAATTGTGATTTCATTATTCGTTTTGTTCAACTGTTTTGCACTTGTGCAATGGAAGCAATACAAAGCGCAAGGCAAATGGGCAAACTACCTGTATGGAGAACGCGCATACATCATCTTGAGTTTGATTGCTAAGTCATTGCTTGCTTGGCAAATCTTCTCAGGTGCGCTTGCGGCTTAGCAGCCGCACCCGCGACCAAGCAAACACCGCTACCGCCACCACCACCGCCAGTTCCACCAACTTCTGGATAGGCGCAAACACTTCGCCAACGCGCTCCCAGTTGTCGCCTAACAGTGCGCCTGCGCCAATAAGCAAGATGTTCCACACCAAACTGCCAATTGCGGTGTACAGGGTGTACGGCAACAGCTTCATGCGCCTAAATCCGGCAGGAATAGATACCACCGCACGAATAAGCGGAACGCATCTGCCAACCAAAACTGAAATTGTTGCTCGTCGGTCGAACCAATTTTCTGCTCGTGTGAGTTCGTGCTCGCTAATACCAACCCAACTGCCATAGCGAATGACAAATGCTCGTAAACGAACTGGTCCGATGCTCGCTGCAATGGCATACATCGCAAGTGACCCAACAACTGAACCAATAGTTGCCACCAAAATCATCAGCAATACCGCGCCGAATCCATCTTTTTGAGCGACAAAACCAGCGTACGGCTGAACTATTTCAGAGGGAATTACTGGAATGATGTTTTCAAGCCCAACGAGTAACCCAACACCTAAATAGCCAATCTTTTCAATGACTGTTTCAACCCACGATGCAAGCTGGCTCAACATGTTTACATTCGCCGCTGACTAGCGACTGAGTTCTTTGCGATTCTTAAACTTCGATGCGCGGTAGTCCTTGTTCATGAGCGCAATAACATCAATTGAAATTTCCTTCGGACATGCAGCCGAGCATTCTCCATGGTTTGTGCATGAACCGAAGTATTCATCCATCGTTTCAACCATTGCTTCTGTGCGCTTAAAACGCTCGGACTGACCTTGTGGCAAGTAATTCAGGTGCGAAATCTTTGCTGCCGTAAATAAATTGGCCGCACCGTTCGGACATGCGGCAACACATGCTCCACAACCAATACATGCGGCCGAGTCCATTGCGGCGTCGGCTACCGGCTTAGGAATAGGAATGAGGTTTGCATCTGGCGCACCGCCAGTAACAGCAGTAATGAATCCACCAGATTCAATGATGCGATCAAAAGCACTGCGGTCAACCATGAGGTCTTTAATGATCGGGAATGCAGTGGCTCGCCAAGGTTCAACCACAATGGTGTCGCCACTATTGAATGTACGCATGTGCAATTGACACGTGGTAGTTGCTTTTTGCGGACCATGGGCAACACCGTTAATCATCAGCGAACACGTTCCACAAATTCCCTCACGGCAATCGTGATCAAACACCACAGCTTCTTTGTTGTCGCTAATCAACTTTTCATTTAACACGTCAAGCATTTCAAGGAATGACGCTTCGTCACTAATTTCATCAATGGTGTAATTCTCAAAGTGACCTGAGTCGGCTGGACTTTTTTGGCGCCATACTTTCAGCGTGAGATTTTTGAGATGGCTCACTTGTAGCTCCTTGTTGCGAGATGTGCAGTTTCAAACACCAATTCTTCGGCGTGGCGAGTTGGATTCATTGGGTCGTTCGTCCATTCCCATGCAGCAACATGACAGAAATCGTCATCATTGCGCTGTGCTTCGCCTTCTTCGGTTTGATATTCGGAACGGAAGTGAGCGCCACAGCTTTCCTCACGAGTAAGCGCGTCCTGACACATTGCCATTCCCAACTGGAAGAAATCATCAACGCGCCCAGCCTTTTCGAGTGTTTGGTTGGTGCTGTCGCCCGTTCCTGTCACACGCAAATCTGTCTTAAATTCTTCGTACAGAGCAGGTAGATCGCTCAGCGCACGTTGCAAACCTTCGCGCGTGCGCTCCATTCCGCAATCATTCCAAATGATCTTTCCAAGCTCGCGATGGAACCAGTCCGGTGAACGCTTACCCTTCACATTGAGGTAGCCGTTATATCGCTCTTTTGCTTCAGCCTCTGCTTGTTTAAACGCGGGGTGATCAGTTCCTGGAATGGTTTTACCGAGCAACGACGCCAATTGACTGCTGATGGTGTACGGCAACACGAAATAACCGTCTGCCAAACCTTGCATCAATGCTGATGCTCCAAGTCGGTTTGCGCCGTGGTCGGAGAAGTTTGCTTCTCCAGCTGCATACAAACCAGGAATTGTGGTCATCAATTCGTAGTCAACCCACAATCCACCCATGGTGTAGTGAGTTGCTGGATAAATACGCATTGGAGTCTTATATGGATCTTCGCCAGCAATGCGCTCGTACATCTGGAACAAGTTTCCATAGCGCTCTTCCACCACTTCGCGACCAAGTCGTTCAATAGCTGCTGAGAAGTCCAAGTTGACACCATTTTTCAATGGACCAATTCCCTGGCCTTTGTCAACAAGTCGCTTTGCGGCACGTGAAGAAATGTCACGTGGCGCAAGGTTTCCGTACGACGGATACAAGCGCTCTAAGTAGTAGTCGCGCTCGTCTTCAGGAATTTGATGGGCTGGGCGATTGTCGTCGGCGCGTTTTGGAACCCACACTCGACCGTCGTTGCGCAACGACTCACTCATCAGCGTGAGCTTTGACTGCGTTTCATCGGCCTGCGGAATACATGTTGGGTGAATTTGTGTGTAGCAAGGGTTCGCAAACAATGCGCCTCGTCGGTGTGCACGCCATGCAGCGGTCACATTGCAATTCATTGCATTGGTCGACAAGTAGAACACGTTTCCATATCCACCTGTTGCCAACACCACTGCGTGTGCGGCATGCGACTGAATTTCACCTGTCAAGAGGTCACGCACAACAATTCCTGCGCAACGACCATCAATGGTCACGGTGTCAACAAGTTCGGTGCGGTTGAACAATCGAACTCCACCCAAGCCAATCTGGCGAGCCATCTGCTGGTACGCGCCAATGAGCAATTGCTGGCCTGTTTGACCGCGGGCATAGAACGTGCGACTTACTTGTGCGCCACCAAAGCTTCGATTATCGAGCAAACCGCCGTATTCACGAGCGAATGGAACACCTTGAGCAACCATTTGGTCAATGATGTCAACCGATACCTGAGCCAAACGATGCACGTTTGCTTCGCGCGAGCGGAAGTCACCGCCCTTAATAGTGTCCTGGAACAGGCGGTTAATGCTGTCGCCGTCACCTTGGTAATTCTTTGCGGCATTAATTCCACCTTGTGCTGCAATGGAGTGCGCACGACGCGGTGAATCGTGGAATGTGAATGCATCGACTTGGTAACCCAATTCGGCGAGCGTTGCAGCAGCAGATGCACCTGCAAGACCTGTACCGACAACAATGATTTTGAACTTGCGCTTGTTGTTTGGGTTAACCAATTTTGCATTTGCTTTGTAGTTGTCCCACTTTTCGTGCAATGCACCTGCAGGGATTTTTGAGTTAAACATATTCATAAGTTCCTACTTCACAATTCCTGCGATAACCGCAATGGGAAAGGACACGTTGCCGACAACAACGATGGTGGCAAACGCCGTGGCAAAACCACGACGCCAATTGTTGAATCGAGGGTTGTTCCAACCAAGAGACTGAAAAATGCTCCATGCTCCGTGAAACAAGTGAATGCCGAGCAGTATGTTGGCGATGACGTAGAACGCAGCAACAACAGGGCGGTTCAAACTGTTCAACACATTTTGATACACCTCGCCCTTCACGAACTCGCCGTTGGTTCCTGTGGTATTCACCACTCCCAAGGTGAGGTCGAGAATGTGCCAGATCAAATACGACAACACGATGATGCCTGTCCAGCGCATGGTGCGACTTGCAAATTTTGCTACTTGATAATCGCGTGGGCCTTGATATTTCACTGCACGAGCGAAGCGATTCAAACGAGTGAGCGACCATGCCGCATGAAGGTGAAGGAACAACATGGTGATCAAACCACCGCGCAGAATCCACAACACCACACCCTTTGGGGCAATTGGATACAACAATTCTTTAAGAAACTCGGCGTAGTGATTGAGCGCAGTTGCACCCATGTACATCTTCAAGTTTCCAATCATGTGGAACAGAACAAAGCCCATCATGGCGATACCACTGATTGCCATGACGTACTTTTTGCCCACTGCTGTGGAATACAAATCAAGAAGGAATGGGCGCTTTCGACGGGTGCCCGTTGCCGTAGCCGTAACTGGCGACCGCTTGGAACCGAGTGCTGAAGTTGTTGTTGCCATAAGGATCAACTTCACGCTAGTTCTGTTGCCCCGTTGGCTGAGAACCCCTGCCCTGTGACATTGACCTATATATGGGGAAAACACGACCATTTCACCCCGAGGGTCCCCGATTATCTACACTTTCCAAGACACATTCCACAGGGATCCCCGTTCGGGGCGTGCCCTATTAATCCATCGGAGAAATTACACGTGACGTCAATACTCGCATCAGAAGGCGGTTGGCAGACATTCACCCTTAAGGGTGGTGAGTGGGCAATTCTGGGCCTTTCCGGCGCAGCAGCCATCCTTGCTCTCCTCGTTGGTTGGTTCCTGGTTATCCAGGTACTCAAGCAAGACGAGGGAACCGACAAGATGAAAGAAATCGCGCAAGCGATTCAGGTTGGAGCATGGGCTTACTTGAAGCGCCAGTTCCGCACGATCGGCATGATCGTTGTTCCAGTTGGAGCTGTTGTGTTCCTCACATCAGTAGCCATCACTAAGCCAGGCGGCGAAGATGCGCTCACTCAAGTGCAGTCAGGTTTGTACCGCACAATTGCATTTATCTTGGGCTGTTTCGCTTCTGGACTTACCGGCTATATCGGTATGACACTTGCAACTCGCGGAAACGTTCGTACCGCTGCAGCAGCACGTCGCGGATCGATGAAAGATGCATTGCAGGTTGCATTCCGTACCGGTGGTGTTGCAGGAATGTTCACCGTAGGTCTTGGTTTGCTTGGTGCAACCGCGATCATCGCATTGTTTCAAAACACATCGTCGGCAATGCTCGTTGGCTTCGGTTTCGGTGGATCATTGCTCGCATTGTTCCTTCGTGTTGGTGGTGGAATTTTCACCAAGGCAGCAGACGTTGGCGCAGACTTGGTGGGCAAAGTTGAAGCAGGAATTCCCGAAGACGACCCACGTAACCCCGCAACTATTGCTGACAACGTTGGAGACAACGTAGGTGACTGTGCAGGTATGGCCGCTGACTTGTTCGAAAGCTACGAAGTAACACTCGTTGCATCGATCATTCTTGGCGTTGCAGCGTTTAACTCAGTTGGACTCAACCCAGCGCTTGGCTTGGTGTTCCCACTTGCAGCACGTGCAATTGGTGTAATCGCATCCATTGCCGGCGTGTTTGCCGTACGCGCAAAGGAAGGCGAAACCAATGCATTGAAGCCAATTAACCGCGGCTTCTTGGTTGCTGGTTTGCTTACCGTTGTTGGAACATTTGCACTTGCATTCAAATACGTTGGTAACCCAAGCAAGGGTGACGCAGGATTTGGTGGTGCAACAGTTGACATGTCTTGGATCGGTCTTCGTTTGTTCGGAGCAGTGGTTGTTGGTTTAATCCTTGCTCAGGTTCTTAGCCGCTTGACCGAATACTTCACCGGCACCGAATACGGTCCAGTAAAGGAAATTGCCGAGAGCACAGAAACAGGCCCAGCTACCGTGGTTCTTTCAGGAACTGCATCAGGACTTGAGTCATCGGTATACGCAATTCTCTGCATTGCTGTTGCACTTGGTGCGACATTGTGGATGGGTGGCGGAGATGTGCAGTTCTCGTTGTACCTCGTTGCATTGTGCGGCATGGGAATGCTCGCAACTACGGGTGTCATCGTTTCTGAAGACACATTCGGTCCTGTTTCGGACAATGCTGCAGGTATTGCCGAAATGGCTGGCGAACTTGAAGGTGAAACCGGCAAGATCTTGGTCAGCCTTGACGCAGTAGGTAACACCACAAAGGCAGTTACTAAGGGCTTCGCAATTGGTTCTGCAGTTATTGCAGCAGTTGCATTGTTCGCTTCGTACATTGAAACCATTGCAGGTGAACTTGGCTTGAAAGATGCTGCAGGAGCACCGTTGCAGGGCTCCGCAATCTTTAAGGCTGCAGAAACGCAGATCAACGTTTCCGATGTGAAGACC
>JALQUZ010000043.1 GCA_023263695.1 Ilumatobacteraceae bacterium | reverse complement strand
CACGCAGGTTTCATTCTGGTTGGCCTCGTTGCAGCAGGGCACAGTGCTTCTGCCGATGCGAGTCTCGGTACTTCGGGCGCATTGAGTTACTTGTTCATATATTCAGTTCTTGTTGTGGGCACGCTCGGAATTGTTTCCGTAGTCGCCGGCAAGGGCGACAACGAGACCTCTCTCAGCGCGTTCAAGGGTCTTGGCAAATCGAATCCTGTATTAGCAATGGGCATGACGGTGTTGCTCCTTGCTCAGGCCGGTGTGCCGTTGACATCTGGCTTTGTTGCCAAGTTCGGCATCATTCGCGCTGCGGTTTCGACCGAAAGTTATGCACTTGCTGTAGTTGCCATGCTGGCGGCGGTGATCGCAGCGTTTTTATACCTTCGTATCATGATCAGCATGTGGCTGTCGGAAGCCACAGTTTCGCGCGATATTGCAGCAACTTTTAGCGTCAAAGCATCAATTGCACTCTGCGTAGGGGCAACTTTGGTGCTTGGATTTTTCCCTAGCTTGTTGCTGCAATTTACGAATCAGTTGTAGTTAATAGAACTTCGACTCGTTGAGGTCGTAGCCCTGTTCTTTAGCCAGCACTAATAACTGATCGGCATGTTCACGGCCGCGAATTTCTAGAACGATCTGAATTCCGGTTTCACGTGCATGTAAATAAATTCCCTCGCGCACGTGTTGTACTTCGATCAAGTTCGCACCAGTTCCTGCACAAATCTGCAAAAGACCAGCAAATGCACCGGGACGGTCGGGCAGTCGAATGAATGCAATCAATCGACGACCCGCTTCGGTTTCGTGGCGTCGAACCAGGTTGGGAACCAGCCCAATGTCAACGTTTCCACCCGATAACACGATGCATGTTGTGCCAGTTGAAGCAGGGGAGATTCTTCCTGTCATCAGTGCGGCAAGCCCGACCGCGCCTCCGCCTTCTACATAGAGTTTCGAACGCTCGAGCAACACCATCATTGCGTCGGCAACAGAATCTTCAGTTACTTCAACAATTTCATCCACCCATTTACGTACAAGTGGTTCGGTGATCTCGCCAGGTTTTTTCACGGCGATTCCATCGGCAAGCGTTGGAACCGGACCTTCTGGCATGAGTCCATGAATGTAAGGAGCACAGGATGAAATCTGAACTCCGATTACGCGAATATTTGGATCGTGCAGCTTCAATGCGATTGCGGTTCCGCTGAGGAGGCCACCTCCACCGAGCGGAATAATGACCAAAGACAAATCAGAAATATCCTCGAGAAGCTCAAGACCAAGTGTTCCCTGACCTGCCACAACGTCTGCATCATCAAAAGGATGACAGAAATTCATTCCGGTTTCGGCAGCTCGTTTCATTGCTGCATTGATTGCGGTGTCTACATTGTCGCTGCCTTCAAGAACCGAAGCACCATGGTGTTTAGTTGCCGCAATTTTTGACAGCGATGCACCTTTAGGCACGTAAATTTCACAAGCAATACCAAAGTGTTTAGCTGCAAGAGCAAGACCCTGCGCATGATTTCCAGCACTACCTGTAACGACCCCACTCTTAGCTGCGTCACCTAGCCGAGCAATCTTGTTCATTGCACCGCGAATCTTGAACGCACCGGTGCGTTGCAGGTTTTCCGCCTTCAGCACGATCGGAGCATTCAGCAGCTCACTTAAGTACGCAGAAGGAATGACCGGTGTGTGTTGCACCACCGCTGCGCCAGCAACTCGTGCGGCAGAGATATCAGCAAGTGAGATATCAATTGGATGGTTGTTTTCTGTCATGCTCCGTCTACCGTAGTTGTTATGCGCGCGTTGCTAATTGCTAACTCAAACGAAAAAGATGCTGGTTATGTGGGGCAACGTTTCGAGGACCATGATTTTTCGTTCACGCACTATGCGCGTGAATATCCAAACGAGTGGCGATCAATAGACGGAATTGATTTAGTGCTGCATTTAGGTTCGCCATGGTCGGTGTATTGGCCAGACATTGCGCGCAACGTGGAGGCCGAAGCCGACCTCATGCGAGAGGCGCATAGGCGCGGGATCCCTATATATGGAGTGTGCTTTGGGGCACAGATGCTGGCCCACGCTTTAGGTGGAAGTGCTGAAAAGGCTCGAAAAGCAGAAATTGGCTGGCACGAGGTAATTACCACGGAAACCAATAAGCGCTTGGCGGGCAAATGGATGCAGTGGCACTACGACACGTTTACGCCGCCAGCAGGGGCGGAAGTGCTCGGGCTCAGCGACGCTGGCCCACAGGCCATTCGTATTGGACGCAGTTTTGCCACTCAGTTCCACCCAGAAGCCAATGAAGCCATTGTTTCAGGCTGGATGTCGGGTGAGGGGGCTATGGAATTGGTAAATGCGGGTATTTCCCCAAATGAGCTGATGGACGAAACCCGTCGCCAAGTAGTGCGCTCGGGGCCGGCTGCGGCCGAAATTGTCGATTGGTTCCTTGGCGAGGTGGCGACCACCCCAATGTCGAAGTCTCGATAGTCAGTCACGATCGCACAAGGGCCCGAGGTTTCTCGGTTCATATCGGTCAAGTAGTAGTTTTTCTCTCTGATGTCCACCTTCCTCAGGTCGTTTCTTGTCGTTGTCTGGTTCGGCCTCGCCGCCGTCCTCATTGCCGGCCTACTGCTATGGGTGTCATCGTTACTTCGCCCATCGAAGCCAACTCGCGAAAAGATGCTCACCTACGAAAGCGGTGTTGACCCAGTTGGTGAAGGTTGGTCGCAAAGCCAAGTCCGTTATTACATCTTTGCGTTGTTGTTCGTCATCTTCGATGTTGAAGCAGTGTTCATCTTTCCGTGGGCAACGCAGCTTGAGCGATATGCATTGTTCGGTTTGGTCGAAATGGGAATTTTCGTATTCGTACTAGTTCTTGGCTTGGTGTACGCCTGGCGCAAGGGCGTTTTGCGGTGGGTGTAACAACATGGGTCTTGTAGATCGCGGCAGATTGCCAAAACCATTGAACTCGTTGTTCAACATGGGTCGCTCATATTCATTGTGGGTGTACCAGTGGGGACTCGCATGTTGCGCAATTGAAATGGGTGCAGCTTTTGGTTCTCCTCGTTACGACGTGATGCGTCTTGGCGTTATTCCATTGCCAGCAAGTCCGCGTCAAGCAGACCTTGTTGTTATTTCTGGAACCGTGACCGACAAAATGGCGCCAGCTATTAAGCGTTTGTATGAACAAATGCCAGAACCGAAGTACGTCATTTCAATGGGCAGTTGTGCAAATTGCGGCGGTCCGTATTGGGATAGTTACTCGGTAACCAAAGGTGTTGACCAAATCATTCCAGTGGACGTGTATGTGCCTGGATGCCCACCGAGACCTGAAGCATTGCTTGAAGGAATCGTGCTGTTGCAGCAACGCATTAAGAACGAAGACATGGGCGCACGTTGGCGCGGAGAAGGCACCGTTTCAATAGATGCGTCTGCTGAAGCGGAAAGGCGCGGTGAACCAGTTGTCGTCTCCCGCTGAAATCACTCCAGTCGTTGACACTGTGCGCGATCAGGTCCTTGCCGATGTGCAAGCAACACTTGGCACTGCTGTTCTCGATTCGTTGGTAAAAGCTGGCGACGATATTTGGATTCGTGTTTCTACGCAATCATGGAATGCAAGCATGCAGAAGTTGCAGGCGATGGGCTTCGACTATTTCTGCTTCCTTTCAGCAATCGATTGGATGCCATCGCCATTTGGTCGTGGTGAAGATGACCCAACAGAACCAGCACCAGAACGCGACACCACTATTCGCCCTGGCTACACCGGTGGCGATACGCGCATGCAAATGTTGGTTCGTTTGGTGAACTCGCGTACGCACGTTGGCATCAACGTAAAGACTGATGTTCCAAACGAGATCTACACGGTTGATTCGATTGCCAATGTGTTTGCAGGAGCCAATTGGCACGAGCGCGAAGCACATGAAATGTTCGGCATTGGTTTTGCTGGTCACCCAGACCTGCGCAACATGTACTTGCCAACCGACTTCGAAGGTTTCCCAATGCGCAAAGACTTCCCATTGCTCGCGCGCATGGTGAAGCCTTGGCCAGGAATTGTTGATGTGGAACCGTTGCCAGGTGGCGACGCAGAATCGGAAGAGGCTTCATGACCATTCTGAATGATCCAGTAAGCGCAAAGTTGGGCGACCGCGCGCAACTGAGTTACATCACTTCGCAAGCTGCAGATGCGCGCCTCAATGTTGAACTTGAGACCGAGGGCATGACGCTGAACATTGGCCCTCAGAACCCTGCAACTCACGGAACACTTCGCATCATTGCTCGCCTCGACGGTGAGCAAGTGTTGTGGGCAGAACCATCGTGTGGTTACATGCACCGTGGTTACGAAAAGCTCACTGAAGTTCGTAGTTTCCCGCAAGTCACTTCGCTGATCAACCGCATTGACTGGTTGGGAAGTTTCGCCAACGAAGTGCCGTTTATTTTGGCAGCAGAAAAGTTGATGGGTGTTGAAGCACCACCTCGCGCACAATGGATCCGCACCATCTTGTTCGAACTTTCGCGCATTGCAAACGTGTCGTTGTTCTTGGGTGACCTTGGCGTGCAGTTGGGAGCCATCACTCCGGTGTTCATGGCATTCCGTGACCGCGAATATGTGTTGAATCTGATTGAGTCGGCAACTGGAGGGCGTTTCCACCCGAACTTCGACCGCATTGGTGGTTTGAAAGACGATTTGCCGGCCGGTTGGATAGACGAAACAAAGAGCGTGATGAAGAAGTTGCGAAACTTCTGCGACGAAATTGAATCATTGTTGTTTGGTAACGAAATATTCCAGTCGCGTACACGCGGTATAGGTGTCATTCCACGCGATGTTGCAATGCAGTACGGACTATCTGGCGCGAACCTTCGTGCGAGCGGTGTGGATTGGGACTTGCGTCGCGACCAAGACAGCCCAATGGCGTGGAACAAAGTTGACTTCAAAGTATGGACGCACCCAGATGGCGACAGTTTTGCTCGCTGCTGGGTTCGCCTACAAGAAACTCGCGAAGCAACCAAGATTGTTGATCAGTTGCTCGATGGAATTCCGGCAGGCCCAGTCATGGCCAAAGTTCCAAAGATCATCAAAGTGCCAGAAGGCGAAGCTTGGGTATCAACAGAAAATCCACTCGGCGAAATGGGCTACTACGTAGTTTCTCGCGGAGACTCCGGTCCGTTCCGCGTAAAGATTCGCTCAGCAAGCTTCAACAACATTTCAATTACGCCATGGTTGTTGCGTGGGGTGTATGTGCCAGACATCATCACCATTCTTGCTTCGCTGTACTTCATTCTCGGAGACATTGACCGCTGATGTATTCATTACTCGCTGTCGTCATTCCGTATTGGGGTCAGTCGTTGCTCCGCGTACTTGGTGGCTTGGTTGCTGTGCTGTTGCCTGCGGGAACCATTGTGTATGTGTTCTTGTTCAAGATGATGTCGTTTATGCAAAGTCGTCTTGGGCCAATGGAAGCCGGCCCGTATGGCTCCATGCAGTTGTTTGCTGAAGTGGGCAAGTGGTTGCAGAAGGAAGACATTCAGCCACATAATGCCGACAAGCGCATTTTCCGCATGGCTCCAATCATCGTGCTAATGAGCACGTTCTTGCTCGTTGCAGTAGTTCCGTTTGGTCCAGACGCATGGTTCACCAATTTCGAGACCGGCGTGTTTTATGCACTTGCCGTTTCGTCAATTTCGGTTCTCGGAATTTTGATGGCCGGATGGTCGTCGGCAAACAAGTATTCGTTACTTGGAGGTTTGCGCGCTGCTGGTCAGCTCATTGCATATGAACTGCCAATGGTGCTTGCAGTGATGGGTGTAGTTATCCAAGCAGGAACCATGAACTTGCAACAGATTGTTCTTGCACAAAATGCGGGCTCAATTTTCGGCACCGACATTGTTGGCAACCCGTACGTGCTTACGCAGTTTGTTGGGTTTGTGGTGTTCATGATTGCCGTTCAGGCCGAACTGACCCAAGCGCCATTCGACATGCCAATTGCAGAATCGGAATTGGTATCTGGTTACATGACTGAATACTCCGGCTTTCGATTCCTTATCTTCTTTATCGGTGAATTCGCCACTGCTGGCGTGTTCGCCATGATTGCTAGCACCTTGTTCCTTGGTGGTTGGGGTGTTCCGTTCTCATGGTTTGGTTGGACATCAATGGACAGCGTCGCCAACTGGATGAATGTCGCTGGTCCGCTCATCGTGTTCACCAAAATGATGGTGCTGGTGTTCCTCATCATGTGGATCAGGTTTTCGTACCCACGTTTCCGTGAAGATCAATTACAGCGGTTCGCTTGGAAGGTACTCATTCCAATTTCGCTCGCAAACATCATGGTGACCGCAGTGTTAAAGGTGGCTTTCTAATGGCTCAAATTCCAGGAATGATCAAGGGCCTTGCGGTCACGTTCAACACGATGATGCGCACATTCAAAAACGGTTCGAACACGGTTCAGTATCCGCGCGAGAAGGAAGCCCCACCAATTCGTGCGCGTGGCGTTATTGCCTTGCATGAAGACAACTGCACCTCGTGCATGTTGTGCTCACGTTCATGCCCAGACTGGTGCATCTACATCGAAGCGCACAAGGAACTTGCTCCGCCACGTCGCGAGGGTGGGAAACCACGCGCAGTAAACAAGCTCGATCGTTTCGACATTGACTACGCATTATGCATGTATTGCGGAATTTGTGTTGAAGTGTGCCCATTTGATGCTCTGTTCTGGAGCCCCGAATATGAATACTCCGAGCCAAGCATTGCTGACTTGTTGCACGACAAGTCGAAGCTAGGCGAGTGGATGGAAACCGTTCCTGCAGCGCCAGAACTTGAAGTCGGCGCCGACAAGAAGAAGAAATAAGGCAGTCATGGTCGCTCAAAACATCGGATTCGCAATCATCGCAATCATCATGGTTATTGGTGCCTTGCGCGTGGTGACCACAAGCAATGTGGTGCACGCCGCACTGTGGCTGGTGGTGGTGCTTGCTGGCGCGGCCGCTCAGTACATCTTGCTGGCAGCAGAGTTTGTAGCCATTACACAGGTGCTCGTATATATCGGTGCAGTAATGGTGTTGTTCCTTTTCGGAACCATGCTCACACGTTCGCGAATCGGCCGCGATAGTGGTCTGAACAATTCATACGCCAAGTTGGGTATTCCCGTTGCTGTGGTGTTGTTTGTGGCTATGGCGCTTGCACTAAGCAAATCATTTGGCACAGAGAAGCTGCCATCTGATGGCTCACTTGTGACTACTCAGCAGATTTCGGATCAAATTTTTGGTCCATACTTGCTTCCGTTCTGGGCGCTTTCATTTGTATTGCTTGCTGCTGTAATAGGCGCAATTGTCTTGGCAAGGAAGGATTGATTTCATGTTGGTAAATCAGTTCCTGTTCCTTGCAGCGCTGTTGTTCTGCATCGGTGTGTACGGCGTAATTGCTCGCAAGAATGCTGTGCTTGTGTTGATGTCAATTGAACTTATTTTGAACGCGGTCAATCTGAACTTCGTTGCTTTTGCGTTGCGCAATGGAAACGCAGACGGTCACACCTTTGCGTTGTACATTATTGCCATCGCTGCCGCCGAAGTTGGCGTAGGTCTTGGTTTGGTGTTGCTCATTTTCCGTAACCGCCGAACCATTTCACTCGATGATCTCTCGGAGATGAAGGGCTGATCATGATTGCATCTTCTGAAGTCATGAACGAACTGTCGTCTGGTTGGTTCCTCGAACACGCTTGGTTGATCCCGATTATTCCTGCTATTGGCTTTGCCATCATTATTTTGTTTGGCAAGAAGTTGCCAATGAAGGGCAGTGAAATTGGCCTTATCAGCATGTTGTCAAGCCTGGCGCTTGCCGGCGGAGCAGCAATGCAGTGGATCAGTCGAGTAAATAGTGGAACTGAAGAGCAATTCATTGCACCAGTTGTGCGCACCTGGAACTGGTGGCAAATCGGTGGAATGAAGTTCACCATTGGCCAATCCATCGACGGACTTTCTGTCATTGTGCTGGTGGTAGTTGCGTTTATTTCAACCTTGGTGCAGTTGTATTCAACTGAGTATTTGAAGGGTGATCGTCGCTACACGCACTTCTTTGCTGCACTCACTTTGTTCTCGGCTGGAATGCTTGCCATGGTGGTCGCGGAAGACACCATCTTGTTCTTGCTTGGCTGGGAAATCATGGGCCTTTGCAGTTTCATGCTCATCGGACACTGGTGGGAAGACGGCGCGAATAGCCGTGCAGCGTTGAAAGCATTCTTCACTGTTCGTACTGGCGACATGGGACTGCTCATTGGCATATCCATGTTGTACTTCGCATCTAATGAATGGACGACTAAGGAACTTGGAGTTTCCGGGTTCTCCATTCGCGGGATTAGCGCATGGGCACTTTCGGGTGAGCCAAATAGTCGAGTGATCTTGATTGCCGCAATTGCACTGTTTATCGCTGCAATTGGCAAGAGTGGTCAATTCCCATTGCACACCTGGTTGCCAGATGCCATGGCCGGTCCAACTCCGGTCAGCTCGCTCTTGCACTCATCGACCATGGTTGTTGCGGGTGTGTTCTTAGTTTCACGACTGTATCCAGTGTTCTTTACTGGTTTTCACATCTTGGGATCAGGTGGCAACTTCATCACCATAATTGGTGGAATCACCATCGTGATTGCGGCAGCACTTGCGTTTGTGCAAAACGACATCAAGAAAGTTCTCGCGTATTCAACGGTAAGCCAGTTGGGTTACATGATGTTGGGTCTTGGAGCTGGAGCATGGATGCCAGCGGTGTTCCACATTTTCACTCACGCGTTCTTTAAAGCATGCTTGTTCCTTGGAGCAGGTTCAATTAGCCATAGCGCATCGCATCACTCGTTTGACATGAAGAAGGACATGGGCGGATTGCGCAAAGTGATGCCGATCACGTTCACCACGTGGGTCATTTCAACACTCGCATTATGTGGCGTTTTCCCTTTCTCTGGGTTCTTTTCAAAAGACGAAATCATTGACAATGTTGGCCACAACGGATACCAGCTGTTCATGATCATTGGACTTATTGGTGCGTTTATGACTGCTGCGTACATGACGCGCGCGACCTATCTGACCTTCTTTGGTGAAGCACGCGGTGCATCGGCTGGGATTCACCATGACGAGCACCACGACGCGCACGCATCTGCTCATGACGCCCATGATTCTCACGATGCGCATGACGCACACGCAACTGATCACGCAGACCAAGGACCGCATGAAAGCGGCTGGCGCATTACGTTGCCGCTTGTGTTGCTGGCCATTCTTGCGCTCGGCTCTGGATTCTTGAACGCGGTTCCATTCGGTGAGAAATGGGAGCGGATTACGAAGTGGGTGGAGCCTCGCCACAGCGAGTTTGCTCCTGAACTGCATCACGCACCGTTTACTTGGTCGAAGGCTGGGCTTTCGTTAGCAATTGTGTTTATTGGTATTGCGTTGAGTTGGGGTATTTCCACGATGCTGTACACGCGCAAGGACAAACGTCTTGTTGGTCTTTCTGAGCGCAATCGTGTTCTGCGTGCGGGTTACAACTTGTTAATCAACAAGTACTTCCTCGATGTGCTGTATGAAAAGGTCATCGTGAAAGCCATTGCAGGTCCAATTGCTGCAGCTGCGTATTGGTTCAACCAGAACATTTTGGATGGCATCTTGCATGCTGTTGCCCGATTCAGCCGTGTGTTCTCTGGTTGGGTGTACCGCAATATCGACCAACGTGTGGTGGATGGAACGGTCAACAATTCGGGCAAAGCGACCAAGGGCGCCGGTGGTGTACTTGCGCCAGTCCAATCAGGAAAAGTGAGCCAATATGGCGCATTGCTGTTTAGTGCTGCTGCCGTTGCCGCTCTCGTACTCGTCATTATCAATTCGTAACAAGAAAGAATCAAGGGAGACAACAACATGGAAATGCTCCGTGACCACAACTGGATGTTGAGTGTTGGCACATTTTTGCCACTGCTCGGCGTGCTGTTGCTGTTGGTTGTACCAAAGGCAAATGAACAACTGATCAAAAAGGTTGCACTGTTCACATCAATCGCAACTGTTGCAGTTGGCGTGTGGACATTATTCCGCTTTGACTTCGGCAATGCAGGAACAATGCAATTCGTCGATGAAAAGACATGGATTCCACTAATCAAGAGCAGTTACTACATCGGACTAGATGGCATCAGCCTTCCGCTGTATTTCTTGTCGATGGTCATCACCTTGCTTGTTGTGATCTACAGCCTTGACCACATTCCTTCACCAGGAAACCCGAAAGCATTCTTTTCGCTGATGTTGGTTTTGCAAACTGGTATGGCAGGAACGTTCATTGCACAAGACCTCATCTTGTTCTTCGTATTCTTTGAATTGGTGTTGTTGCCGATGTATTTCATGATCGGTGTATGGGGCGGCGAGAATCGCCAGTACGCATCGCTGAAATTCTTCTTGTACACCATGTTCGGCTCGGCACTCATGTTGGTTGCATTCCTCGCATTGTTCTTCAAGACAGGCGCAGAGAGTTTTGCCATTCCGTACCTCGTTGAACACGGTGGTGCATTGGCAAAGAATGTTCAAATCTGGATCTTTGCTGGAATGTTCGTCGGTTTCGCCGTCAAGGTTCCAATGTTTCCATTCCACACGTGGTTGCCAGATGCGCATACTCAGGCACCCACACAGGGTTCCGTCATTTTGGCTGCAATTTTGTTGAAGTTGGGTACCTACGGATTCGTTCGAATCGCCATTCCGGTACTTCCAGAAGCAGCAAAAGCTTGGGCTCCGTACATCGGTGGACTCGCAGTTATTGGAATTATCTACGGTGCACTTGGCTGTTTGGCGCAAACCGACATGAAGCGATTGATTGCCTTCTCGTCAGTTGCTCACATGGGCTTCGTAATGCTCGGAATTTCAACTCTCACGAGTTTCGGTATGACTGCCGCAATGTTTGGAATGGTTGCGCACGGACTCATTACCGGCATGTTGTTCTTTGTTGCAGGAAGTGTGAAGGAGCGTTACCACACGCTTGAGATCGCTCGCCTTGGCGGCATTTTGAAGCAGATGCCGCACCTAGGCTGGATTCTTGGATTCTCCAGCATGGCTTCACTTGGCTTGCCTGGTCTTGCCGGTTTCTGGGGTGAATTTCCAGCAATTCTTTCGGCATACAAGCCAGCTGCGGGTCTGAATGAAGGCGTGTTCCACGTATACATGGTGATTGCGGCACTAGGCACCGTTTTGGCTGCTGCGTATTTGCTGTGGTTATTCCAGCGCGTTGCCTTCGGTGAACCAAAGCCAGAATTTGCTGGTCACGGTCACGGTCACGATGATCATGCGTTCCATGATGTGAACAAGTTCGAGTGGTTTGCATGGACTCCGCTGTTGATTGCCATTTTGGTATTTGGTGTAGTGCCGAACCTCATGTTCAAAGTGCTCGACCCAGCCGTTCAAGTAGTGCTGTCAGGGTTCAAGGGCTGATCACGTGATTCATTCCGTCATCGCCGCTGCAACCGAGTGGGTAAGCCCGCAGGTTGACTACCACGCGCTTGCACCAGAAATCATTCTGGCTTCCGGTTTGTGTGTGGTGTTGCTTGCTGATTTGTTCCTAGATGAATCACGCAAGTGGATTATCTCGTCGCTTACCGGTTTCACGTTGCTTGGAGCAATGCTTCCAGTGCTCACACTTGGCTTGAGTGAAACTTCAGTGCGCTCCATGTTTGATGGTCGATATGTAGTTGACGAATTCAGCGTTGTGATGAAAGCAATGTTTCTCATTGCGGGATACGTTGTGGTGCTGTTGTCTACAAAGCATGTTGAAGAGGACGAGTACTGGCAGGGCGAGTATTGGTTCCTTTTGCTCTCCAGCATTCTTGGCATGGTCATGATGACCTCTTCACGCGACCTCGTTTCCATTTTCGTCGCGCTGGAGTTCCTGTCTATTCCTGCGTACATGCTTGCTGCATGGCGTAAGCGTGACATTAAGAGCAATGAAGCCGGCATGAAATACTTCTTGTTAGGAGTATTTGCTAGCGCAGTCATGTTGTACGGCATGTCGTTGTTGTTTGGTGCCGCAAACAGCACCTTGCTTGTTGACCTTGGCAAGAACATCACCGCAACTGGTGGACTGAGTGCACTTCATGCGCTTGGCATCGTATTCGTCATCGTTGGCTTCGCATTCAAAGTTTCGGCAGTTCCATTTCA
>JALQUZ010000042.1 GCA_023263695.1 Ilumatobacteraceae bacterium | reverse complement strand
CAGCAATTTTGCTCTCGGTGTACAAACTGATCTGCTCATTTTTCATGCGCAAGCCGTGCGCTTCGGCGAGCAGTTCCTTGATTAGTTCGTCGCGGTCGTCTTCGCCAGTGGACACACTCCAATCATAGTGAGATAGTCCGAGATGTAGATTTGTGGAGGTGAAGCTCAAGCGCATCAATGTGCATGGTTGTTTGGTGTGGCTTGAAATTGCCTACGGAGCGCTCGCGCTTCTTGTCCTCACCATTGGACCGATCTTTACATTGTGGCGTAATGCGCAACTCAATAATCCGACGTTGCCAATTGAAGCAGCTCATTTATCAACATTTGTGGTTGTTCAATTACCGGCATTGTTCTTACTTGGTCGGCGCACAAATTCTTGGCTGTTTTGGAAGTCCGCCGAAACTTTTTTAATTGCACTAGTTGGGTGGATTTTCATCACTTCAATAATGAGTGATTATGGCGCCTATGCAATCGGCAATGCCATTAAGAGCGCACTGTGTGTTACCACTGGACTGTATTTGGCGACAAGTTTTACTCGACATCAGCAAATGATCATCGTGTCTCTTGCAACTCATGTTGGGGTGTTCGTTTCACGTTTCGCTATTGCACAAAACTGGCCGGAATCAATATATGAATTGCGAGAATGGAGTGGAATTTATGTAAATCCAAACCTTCTTGGACCAGTAGCCGCAGTTGCATGTATTTCTCTTTTGTTTGTTGTAGTTCCTCTTTACAAGAAGATTCCCCGTCAATGGAGATTTGCGGTCGGTGCGGTTGTCGCAGATCTTGCAATTTTTGATTTAATCATGCTCATTCATACAAAGGCCTTTACGTCAATACTTTCAATAATTGTTGTATTGATGATCGGAGCAAGTGCCTTCGGGCTTAATCGGGTGATTTCATTTGACGTTCGAAAGCAGTGGTGGAAAAGATCGGTTGCAGTGTTGTCGGGTGGGCTTGTCGTTTCAATGGTGGTGTTATACAAATTCAGCTCGATAGTTAATGGAACGCTGTTGCCAAAATCGGCGCTCCAGGAGCGAATTTTTGCCTGGGACTTTTCTTGGACAGGTTTCCTCGAGCGACCTATGTTTGGATGGGGATCAGGAGTTGCATGGTCCAATCAAATATTCAGACGACTTGATTTGTATTGGACTGTGGAAAACATTGGCCATAGCCACAGTGCGTACTTTGATGTGCTGTTGAGTGGTGGAATCTTGGCGGGCATGTTGTTTGCTGCCTACCTCGTATCTGCTCTATATCGATTGAGAAATCTTGAACACCCTCAACAGACCGACGTTGTTCGACTGGGCCTCATTTTTTTCTGCTTGAGTGCAGCATTATTTGAACCATTTCTCGTTACAAACTACTTCTTGTGGCCAATTTTGGTAATGGCTTTGGCTCCAGATAAAAAAGTGAGCTAGTTAGCGATAATCCGCAGCATGGTTTCGCGCGCATCTGTCGGGCTTGGGACAAGCAATCCAAGATCCACGGGTAGTACGGGAACATGAGAGATCAGCGGGTGTTGTGGACGTGTGTCTGATTCACCTTCTCCGAAGAGTTCTTCATGCACTTTTTCACCGGCGCGAAGGCCAACAATTTCAATTTCGACTGGCTTCCCAGAGTTGGCTACTAACTGCTTGGCAACGTCGTAAATGGAAACCGGGGTTCCCATGTCGAGGACAAGTGCCTCGCCCGAGCTTCCAATTGCTCCAGCCTGAATAACCAATTGCACTGCTTCTGAAATGGTCATGAAGTATCGAGTTACGCCACGGTGTGTGACAGTTAACGGACCACCCTTGGCAATCTGGTCTCGGAACGACATCAACACGCTGCCGCGCGATCCAAGGACGTTACCGAAACGAACAGACATGTATTTTCCAGATGTTGCAGATTGCCCTACCGCAGCAGTAACTCGTTCCGCAATTCGCTTTGAGTATCCAAGCACACTGATTGGGTTAGCTGCTTTATCGGTAGAAATATTGACGAACACACCTACACCTGTTCGTTGAGCAGCCTTAAGCAGTGTCAGCGTTCCTAAAACATTTGTTTGGTAAGCCTCAAGTGGATATCGCTCAAGAAGCGGAAGATGCTTCAACGCAGCAGCATGGAATACCACCTCGGGCTTACGTGCATCAAAAATGTGATTGATGGTGGCTTCATCGCGTAGGTCGGCAAGAACGGTTTGAGGCGTATCGAGAAGTGCTCGTCCGTGAATTGATAACTGTACTTCATGCAATGCACTTTCGTCGCGATCAAGCATGATGAGCTCTGCCGGATTAAATCGCGCAAGCTGGCGGCACAATTCGCTACCGATGCTGCCTCCAGCTCCAGTAACCAATACTCGACGATTTACGAGATAGTCAGATATTTGTTGAAGGTCAATGACCACTTTGCGACGTCCAAGCAAGTCTTCGTCGGTGAGATCGCGTATGTCACTGGTATCCAATGGACGTTCGTTCAAGTTCTGCACTGCAGGTAGTACTTTGACATCCATGGACAACTCTCGAGCTCGTGCACTGATGTTGCCAATGAGTGCACTATCCGCAGAAGGAATTGCAATCAATAACGTTGTTGCACCAGTTCGTGCGCGGGCGTTAGACAACTGGTCTCTGCCGCCAAGCACGGGAACTCCAGAAATACTGAGTCGATGCGTGTCTGGATTGTCATCCAAAAACCCAACTGGCAAATATGGAGATTGAGGGTTTCGCAGCAAGGTATTCACCATTTGTATTCCACCTTCACCTGCCCCGTACACCAGTATTTTTGCTGCGGTTTGGTCGGTTGGGCGACGTAACTGTTCGCGTATTAATCGCCAGGTGTACCTGCTTGCGGCAACGAAACATAAACCTGCAAAGCCAGAAATGAAAATCACGCTCCGCGGAAACGGGTTCAGTGAGGTGTCAAAGAATCGAAGCACAAACAACACTGAAGTCGTGATGAGTGTGGCGACTACAAGTCCGCCAACTTCGTCAAAACTGCCGTATCTCCAGCGACGTCGGTAAATACCAACGACATAACCAACAATGGCGTGTACAACCAAAACGATCGGAATAACGCGAATAACCGAACTTTTTGTAGCCCCAAATGGGTCGTGGTGCCCTTGGTATTCAAAGCGCGCGTATGAAGCAGCAATGGCCGTAACAGACCAAATGACCATGTCAATGACAAATTGCAAAACAGAACTCAGTACTACAAAACGACGTGAATTTGTTAGCCGATCGGTAAATCGGCGCGCAGGGCTGAGAAGACCAGTCATGTCGCTTTAGTTGATTATGTCCGCTAGGAGCACTCCGACAACCGTTCGTTGAGCGCTACCAAGAACTGACCAAGTTTTCACCACGTCATCTGTGGTGGAGCGCTTTGCTTCAGCAACCACTACAGACCCCTCTCCCATGGAGAGCAGGGTTTGTGCATCAATCGAAGAAACACTTGGTTGAGCATTTACCGAGACCCCAAGCGGTTGAGTGATGGCGTGAAGTTTGGCCGCGAGATCAGATGCGTTACCCGCAGGTGCTGCCGGCACTAATGCGATTGATGCAATCGATTGACGACTCGCGCGAGCCACGAGGGCAGCAGCAACATGCTGAAGTGAAGCTGCATCGGAAGTTACATATCCAAGGATGTCAGTGCGCTCAACATGTTTTGCCAGTTGGCTCAATGATCGAACACGTTTGTCAACGATGGTCAACTGAAGCGCAATAAGTAGACCGATTAGCGCGCCGGCAATAAAACCGAAACCGTACGTACTCTTTTTGACGGATGTAATGGTTCCGCCGAATTGATCCTCACTTGTAGAAAGCAAAGCCAATTCACCAGTGATCAGTGGTAGGGCAGCATCAATGCCAGCAATTTTTTCTTGCGCATTTGCCGATCCACCTTGCGCAACGGTGGACAGCATCGATTTCACTCGTTGCATGCCCGCAATAGTGCTGTCTTTACGAACTTTTGATAACGCTGCCACGTATGCATCTATTGCGGTGTTGCAAGGTTCTGCACTGCTATCAGTGCAAGTAAATGTATATGTAGGTGTGCCAACACTCAGAAAGGTAAATTTTGTCTTGCCATCGTTCTCTGACGTGTTGAGAAGTGAAAAGCGTTGTTCAGAACGAGTGATGGTTACTTCTGCACTCACACCAGTTTCCTGAGCGATCTTGTCGCGACTTGCCTGCTCTTGTACTTGCAGAATTTGATTGTTATAACTCGGAAGCGGGCTAATTGTTGAAGGGTCAATGCCGACAACGGATAGCAACGAAGTTTCGTCTCGGGACTCGTAGACGCGCGTAATTTCAGTAATTGGTGGAGTGGTTGCAAGATTGCTTTCCTGCGACCACATAGCGATGGTGCCAAGCAGGGCAACAATCAGCACGATCCACCAACGGGCAACAACTCCCTTGGCTACTGGAACAAGTTCAACTTCACCGACTTCACGATTTAAGATTCCCATTGCAAAACAGCCTACCAGTGAGGGTTTCCGCCGATTTCCCATAATTTCAAGTGGTGCAACTGTTGAGAAGCCCAACCGTGTCACCATGGATGCAATGGATACTCACCCCCACAATCCAATTGATGACCTTGCGCGCATCTTGTCGTATCGCGATGCGATCGATGAGTCTGCCTCAATCCATGAAGTTGCATCCGAGATGTACGCCATGTCGTGTTGGACACCCGAGTTTTGTGCGGCTCTCATTCGAGCAGCCGATCTAGTCGGTGGGTATACATCGCACGAAAGCGACCCCGTTCCCGGTCAAGAAATTTCGCTTGCTGCAATCAGCCCAAGTTTATTTGAAGCAGTGCAAAACGATATGGGAATGCGCATATGGCCACAACTGCAACAACATTGGCCACTGATCGACTACCACGGCATTAATGACGCCTTTATCATTCGTTATGAAGTTGGTGGGCAGGAAGAATTGCGCATTCATCACGACGTTGCACAGGTGTCAGCGAGTGTGAAGTTGAACAACGATTACACCGGAGCAGAACTGCAATTTCCTCGTCAAAAATTTTCCAATGCGGAGATGTCGGTTGGATCGCTTATTGCGTGGCCGAGTTTGGTTACGCACCCGCACCTCAGTGCACCTATAACGAGCGGTGTGAAATACAGCTTGACTATTTGGTTTGAACTGCCACTTTCACTGCAATGAGTAAATACAGAAGTGTTGGTAGTTTCGCTATGACGGCGTGCTGTTTAGTGTTGTCGGCGTGTGGTCAATGGACATCAGCTCAAAGCGTTCCAGTCACGCAGGTCGTCGCAACAACGACCACCGAGCCCGAAATCATTTCACCTTCGGGGCAGCGAAGTGGCGCAGCAACAAAGGCTGCACAAGAGAAACTGCTGAGCCTCGGGTTCTGGTTACTTGCACCAAATGGCAAGTACGACGAGACCACCCGTCAAGCGGTGATGGCGTTTCAAAAGTATTACCGACTGCGCCCTACGGGCAGTATGAATGACGCGACCGCTTTTTTGCTGGAGACACTCGACATTCGGCCGCAAGCGCAAGCAACAAAGGAAACTTTGGCAGAGGTCGACAAAGCGCGTCAACTGTTATTTCTTGTTGAAGAAGGCGAAACTAAATATGTAATCAATGCATCAACCGGCGACGACCGTGCATATGTCGAACCCGATATGAATACTCCAGGTGTTCTCATTCGAGGAACCGCGATCACTCCTGTAGGTAAATTCAAAACGAACCGCGAACGACCGAACGGCTGGTGGGTAGGCGATTTAGGGCAGATTTATAGGCCGAAATACTTCATTGGTGGAGTAGCCATTCACGGGTCGCAAACCGTTCCGGCGTATCCAGCAAGTCACGGTTGTGTACGTGTGAGCACTGCTGCAATGGACATGATTTGGGACTCAGGCCTGTTGCCGTTGGGATCAGACGTGGTGGTGTACGGAGAACTTAACTAGTTCGTTTGCGTACAGAAAGCCTATGGTCATCGGCATTTAGGCACGCTCCGTCACTCAGTTGAAACTTCCAACCGTGCAAGGTGCACACAACGTGGTCACCTTCAATGACACCAAATTCCGAAAGGTCAGCTTTGCGATGTGGGCAGTAACGCTGCATCACATAGTTGCCCAGCTCGATTTCATTCGACACTTCGTCTGGTGCACCATTTTTGCGAACCACTTCTTGTTCGGCGCGGCGCATGCGTTCTACAGACAAGCTCTTAAAAAAGTTATACAAGTATTCGTTGTATGAGCCGTCTCGCCATGCGGTAAATCGACAAGACAAGAACAATGAATTCGACCAATCAACTGCTTTTTGCCTAACAACACCTTCAAGTAAGGGGCGAGCAATTTCCATGCGGAACTTAATTGGCTCATGGTTATAAGGAGAGATTTTTCCGTTCGGAAAATCAATCAAGATATTTTCACCATCGGTTTTTATCAAGCAGTTGCCACCGATAGCGCCTCGCAGCGATGGAGCCATCGCCAATAATGGCTCCCACCATGCTTGAAGCTCGCTGACGAGATTGGTGTTGCTTACCAACCACGAAGCTTTGGTATCTCGCAACCACTCCGCCCAGTCAGCTTGGTACTCCAACAGATATTCGCGCTTGTGCATAAATGGTCGATGAACTTCGGCATCGCTCACGCAATGTTGCACGCGTACTTCGGTTGGTGAAACCGAAATTGCCGTGCCTGGAATGTTCATGACTGCGTTGTTATTGCCATGATGCGTAAGACGAGAAATAAATTCCGTTTGGTCGGGGAAAATGGACAGTTCGTCGCCATCAATCATGTTTACGGAAAACAAATCTTCGTCAAGGAAGCAAGGTGGACCGGCTGATGGAACTACTACGCGCGCACCAAGCGCATCGACATAGCGAATGGCTCGAGCGAATTGGCTGTCCACTTTGCTGTGCGCGAGCGCCATCAGTTCTTCGCGGGGTTGGTCGTAGACCATGGGGTACCAAATAGCGCCGCTGAATTGCAGCCAGTGCATGTCTACGGGTCCATGCTTCAATAATTCAGCAAGATCTCCTGTGCGACAATCGTTTTGGTTAACAAGGCGAGAAGTTCCGTCTTCAACCACCATTGCCGAGTCTCCGCCAGGGCCGTCGGCAATTGCAGTTTCTACATGAATAGCAACGCGAAGTCCATCGCCCAAGTCGGTCATTTCACCGTTGCGAGTGCGGATGAAGTTGGTAAAGCCAAGCCTGTTGAGTTGGCGTTCTAATTCGCGAGTAGCAAAGTCTGGCAACAACACCGGCGTCGACTTATCGATGTGATTGGCAAGCCAGGCTTCGTCTAAGTGATCACCATGTTGATGAGAGATATACACATAGTCGGGGTGCTCAAGTTTTGCCATGACATCACTTGGCAATTGATCATTGCGCGGAAACACAAACCACGAAGCCCAAAATGCTGGAACAAACCATGGGTCGCAGACAATGGTGCGCGACCCAGTTTCAATCAGAATGCCAGCATGGCCGATGGATGTGGCCTTCATTGCGAGTTAAGCGATTGGTGGGTCGGTGAACTGTTGGCCACCGCGCGCAACATGTTCGGTCCACTCGCTGCCATCCCAGTAGCGAAGCTCAAACCTGTTTGACGGGTCTGCGTACCACGCAGCAGGTGCTGCAGCAGTCGATGATGTTGTTTCGGTAACCGAGACTTTTGCGGTAACGGGAGTAACGGCTGGTGTATTTGTGGTTGAACTTGTCGTGGCACCTTGAGTTGGGCGACGAAGAAATGCGCAATATCGGCCATCGAAGGTGGTCACAATGTTGACCACTTCCCAACCTTCAGCCGACTTCTTCGTAAGCTCTGCGGCGAGCGCTTCGGGGCTGGAATTGAACGGATTAAATGCCACGTATTCGAACATGGACATCAGGCTAGTGCTGGGTTGAAGCAATAAATAGGTCGGGAGCCAATGTGCGAACGGCGTAACCTCAATACGTGACTTCTGCACTGCGAATTGGATTCTTTGGACCTTCGGGTACGTTCACAGAACAGGCACTGCTTACGCAAGCAGATTTGGCCAAGGCAACAACAGTTCCTTTTCGTACGGTTCCCGATGTGCTTGATGCAGTGGAATCAGGCGAAGTTGATCTTGGCTTTGTGCCAATTGAAAACTCCATTGAAGGCACAGTCAACTTCACGCAAGATGCGTTGGTATTTGATCACGATTTGCTCATTCAACGCGAAGTAGTGCTCGATATCGAGCACTGCATTCTGGCGAAAAAAGGCGCAACGCTTGCAGGAATTGAAACACTGTTTTCTATTCCTGTGGCAACCGCACAATGTCACGAGTACGTGCGCGCAAATTTAGGTAAAGCCGATGTTCGTGCGGCGAACTCAACGGCAGAGGCCGCGCGCATTGTGAGCGAAAGTGGCGGCAATACCGCTGCAGCAATTGCACCACGCAATGCAGCAAAGGTGTACGGACTTGAAGTTATTGCAGAAAACGTTGCCGATCATGCAGGAAACCAAACACGATTCATTTTGGTTGGCAAGAACACCATCCCTTCACCTACTGGTCACGACCGCACTGCGCTCGTGGTGTTTCAACGTGCCGATGAACCGGGCAGTTTGATTTCAATTTTGCAAGAGTTTGCAGCACGTCGAATTAACTTGTCGCAACTGTTGTCACGCCCAACAAAGCGTGGTGGACTTGGCGATTACTGCTTCGTCATTTATGCAGATGGTCATGTGAAAGACGAACTGATGGCCGACGTATTGCGCGAGCTTCGCGCCAAACAAGGTGCAGTGAAATTTCTCGGTTCGTACCCCGCAAGTGGCGAACATGCTCATTCGGCGCGCGAACACGCAGACGCCAGATGGAAAGAAGCAGATGACTGGGTTACTGCGCTGAGAGAGCGAATTGCCCGCTAGCGTTTCTGAACGGAACGGTGGCAGAGTGGACAAACGCATCCGCCTTGAAAGCGGACGGCTTAATAGGCCCGGGGGTTCGAATCCCTCCCGTTCCGCCAGTACACTCAACACCTCATTCGTAAGGCTTTTCTAGGAGAGGTGCCAGAGCGGCCGAATGGGGCGCCCTGCTAAGGCGTTGTCCGGGTAAACCGGACCGTGGGTTCAAATCCCACCCTCTCCGCCATGGTTAATCGCATGAGGCGTGTCCTCGTTTGCGCAGTGATTGCAACGAGCAGTCTTGGAGTTGTCGCGCCATCGGCGCAGGCAGCAAATTGCGCCGCAACGTACACCGTAAAGAGTGGCGACTCATGGTGGCGCATTGCCGAGAAGAACAATACGAATTTACGCAAAGTATTGACGTTGAATAACGCGAAGAAAACCACCAAATTGCTGATTGGAAACACGGTGTGCGTTCCCGCACCGACGCGAGTTGCGCCCCCCACGAAAACGTTTACACGTGCAGAAGTGATTCAGTTCATTCGTGATGCCTGGCCCGATGAATTAGAAGAACGAGCGCTGGCCATTGCTCAACGAGAAAGTAAAATGCGGCCGGGAGCAGTTAGCGGTTCGGGATGTTGCTACGGGTTATTTCAGATTTATTATCAAGTACATAAAGCTTGGTTGGTAAACGTTGGAGTGAAGTCGGCTCGCGATCTTTTCGACCCGAAACTAAATGCCACAGCAGCATTCCGTATGTATCAACGCAACAATGGGTGGGGTCCCTGGGAGTAAATATCTGTTGGTGTTGGTGACGCAATCCGGCGGTTACACTGAAGTCGCAAGTTGCACTCGTAGCTCAATGGATAGAGCATTTGACTACGGATCAAAAGGTTGTAGGTTCGACTCCTGCCGGGTGCACCAATGAAACGTGCGGACATTCAAGGATTGCGTGCAGTTGCCGTGATTCTTGTTTTGTTGTTTCACTTTGAAACACGAGTTCAAGGTGGGTATCTGGGAGTTGACATGTTTTTTGTCATTTCTGGGTTTGTTATTGCCTCGTCAACGCTTCGCGAAATTGATCAATCACAGTCTTTTAGTTGGAAGAATTTCTTACGTCGAAGAGTACGTCGACTATTGCCTGGGGTTGCGGCAGTTTCCTTGCTTACGGTATTTGCATCGATAGTGCTCATGAGCCCATTCGGGCCTCAACAAACCACATCGCAAATGCTGGTTGGCGCAGCAACGTATTCGTCCAACTTCATGCTGATGTCTCGCAACTATTTTTCACTAGACCCAAAATCAAATCCACTGATGCATTTTTGGTCGCTAGCAGTGGAGGAACAGTTTTATCTGCTGTGGCCGTTAGTAATAGTTGGATTGTTGGCCATTCGTAGCAGGTTTGGGATAAAAGTTGGCAAGTTGATGGCTTGGCTCCTTGTTGTTACATCTATGTACATAACGTGTCGACTGTTCGTGTGGTTTTCAATTGAAGGTCCAACCGTGAACGACTATGCGTGGTTTCGTCCACTCATTACTCGCAATATTTCTCCTGAGCGACTGGCGTTTTATTCACCACTTACTCGGGCGTGGGAGTTCGTTGCAGGTGTCGGTGTTGCGCTTGCAGTGCGTACAGTTTTGGTAAAGAAATTGCGAGTATTAAGCAGTGCCTATTGGTTGACAGGTGCGCTGTTAGCAGCAATGGCTGTGCGCCTGGCATCGATAACGCCGGGCTATGAACATGGCACCGACACAGCAACCAATACGAGCGCGACCCTCTTGGTGGTGTTGGGAACTGCGCTGGTGCTTCTAGGTGGTGAGTTTGGACCGCTTATGAGTCGAGTGTTGTCGATGAAACCTCTCACCGTTATTGGCGATTGGTCATACAGCGTGTACCTATGGCACTGGCCAATCTGGGTGTTGCTTATCACTACGTTTAATCGCAGTAGCGCGGTCACATTGGCGGCCTTTGTGTTGTCGATGTTGTTTGGCTGGGTGCAGTTTCGGTGGATCGAAAGTCCAATTCGCGACGGATTACGTCTGCCACGTGTGAATTTCGGTCGACTGGTTGGCGTATTCGTAGCAGTTGCATTACTCGTATACGGATTGATGTCATTTGTAACTCCAGCAATTGGAAAATACGTCGCTGGTCATAAACCTGAGGAAATCTCGGCGCACATTATTGAAAAGCCGTGCGCTACGGAAGAATTTGTCATCGACACCGCACATTCGTGCCCATATCTCACACCAGGTGGCACGGGTACGGCGGTTTTGGTTGGTGACAGTATGGCGCGATCACTCAGCGATGGGTTTGTTTCTGCAGCAAATGCTGAAGCATTAAATGCCTATGTGTTTTCACTTCCCGGCTGCTCGTTCTTGGCATTTGACTCACCCTTTTCACCAACACTTGAATGCATCGGGTGGCGAGCAAATGTGTTTGCTGCTTTGTCTCAGTTGCAACCAAAACTGGTGATGATTGCAAATATGAACACGCTCTACACGCACGTGCCGTTAGCAGACTTCTCACTTGAAAAAACCCGTGACGCTTGGGGCTATGAACTGACGAGAACATTTGATGCTCTTGCGCCATTGCAAGCAAAGGTAATGCTGGTTCAACCGCCTCCATCGTTTGAATACGATCTGCGCTACGACATTTCGTTACTGAGAAAGAATGGCGTCCAAGAAGATCGCGCAACGGTGATTGCTCGTCGAGCACCAATTAATGAAGTTGAAGTAAACACGGCAGCCCTATATCCGTTCCTCGCGCCGGTTCTCAACTTTGACGATCTGTTTTGCAATGCCAATACTTGTACGCAAAAAATTGGTAAACAGTTCATGCTGGAAGATGCAGATCATCTCTCAGTTGAAGGAAGCATGCTTGCTGCACCAGTTGTGCAAAACGCTATTGCTATAGCGCTCGCTAAATAGTGTTGTTTTTCCAGCCGATTGTCGCGATGTCGTCGCGATCAGCGTCTAGTGCACGACCTTCATCTCGCAATACTCCAGGTGTTTTTGACAGTGCAGCGATGAGCCCCTGCATTGGGGTGTCACCAACTATTTGAATCATGTTGCGCGCCGCATAGTGCGGGTCGCGTGCAATGTCGGACATGTCAAACACTGGCCCAACCGCAGCTTCAGCTTCCTCAAATATTGCAACTACTTCATCGCGAGTTCGCGTTGCACACCATTTACCCATGAGCTCCTGCAACAATTCACGATGTTCCATGCGCCCGGCAAATGTGGTGAATCGCTCATCGGTTTCTAAGCCAAGAATCTTCATCACGCGAGCTGCGACAGTATCGCTCGAGGCAGATACGCCTACCCATTTGCCATCCGCACATTGATACACACCGCGCGGAACGGTGTACGGCAACCCTGATCCAAGTCGTGACTGCAATTCACCCGAAAGCTTGAATAACGAAATGACTGGACCCATCATTTGGAAAATGGTGGTCAGCAAGTTCACGTCCACAACCTGGCCAACTC
>JALQUZ010000041.1 GCA_023263695.1 Ilumatobacteraceae bacterium | reverse complement strand
CTTTATAAGAATCACACTTTAAATACAAAAATAATAAGATTTGAATTGTTAAACTAAGCATTAAAGTTACCTTTTATACTCGTCTTCCGATCTGGACATGAAATTTTCACTTCATCCAGCTCTCGACTTTAGCTATTTCTAACACCATTACTCTAGTCTTTTTGTTGGGGAGTGCACCGTATTTTCTACAATCAATTTCTTGTCAACAGTAAACTTTTTAACATGGCAATGGTTGTGCAACACTTGGAGATTGCTTATGTGATCTGTTCCCCCTAAAGCGACAGGATTAATGTGATCTATTTCAAGAATATCATCTTCTAAGAATCGTCTTAGACAAATTGTACATTTATAGTTTTGTAGCTTTAAAAGAGTAATAGTTTGTTTGCTCCTGTTACAGTATTGAATGCTTCGGCTTGCCCAGTATAAATCTTGTCCGTCAAAAGGAGACGAGTTTTGTTTGATTTTTATCCAGCGAGCCGAATTGATCCAACTTGGATATGGAAGAAATATTTGTTTTAAATTACCTCTTCTTCCCTGAACGGTTCCTGTAAGAATCCAATTTCCGTTATGAATTTTACCATTAAAAGTAACAGTCGTCACAGGTGCAGCAGGCGGAATTGGAAAAGCGCTTGCTGAGCGCTTCCACGCAGAAGGCGCCAGTGTGGTGCTGGCAGATCGTGAATCTGCGCCACTCGAAGCCACCGTTGCAAAACTGAACGCCACTCGCCCGAACAGCGCATTTGCAGTTGCCGCAAACCTGGGTACCGAACAAGCAAATGCTGAATTAGTTCGTGCGTCAATTGAAAAGTTTGGACAAATTGATTTGTTTTTCGCCAACGCCGGAGTTGGACTAGGTAGTGACTTGTCGACAAGTGAACAAGATTGGGACACTGCGTTCGACATCAACTTCAACGCGCATCGTTGGGCCGCAAAATATTTGTTGCCCGATTGGCTTGCACGTGGCGAAGGATATTTCTGTAGCACCGCTTCTGCTGCTGGACTCCTTTCACAAATTGGTTCTGCCCCGTACACCGTGACGAAACACGCTGCGGTGGCGTTTGCCGAATGGATGTCAATTACATACGGCGGCCGCGGAATTTTGGTCAGTTGTCTGTGCCCACAAGGCGTTAACACCAACATGCTGAAAGGTGCAGACAACAGTAACGACGGCCCATCGGGCAACGTGGTTCGCGTTGCTGGTGGAGTGTTGGAGCCTGAAGAAGTTGCGCAGGCTTGCGTCGACACCATTCGTGCAGAAACGTTTTTAGTGTTGCCTCACCCCGAGGTTGCGCAATACATGGCGCTGAAAGCAACCGAGCGCGATCGCTGGCTTGCCGGAATGCGCAAGCTACAAAAGCGCGTACTTGGCGTTTAGCGAAACTCAGGCAATATCGTGGCAATTTCGCGCCACTGAACTGATGGCAATTCAACTAAACCTTCAGTAAGCACTTGCACCGAAACGTGTGATGCACCGGCGTCAAGATGCTCCTTGATGCGTCCGCGAACTACATCCAGTGTTCCCCACGCACAAATTGCATCGACCAACTTGTCACTTTGGTTTTTAATGTCGTCCTCGGTGAACCCTTCGCGCAACAAGTTATTGGCATAGTTCGGCAAGCGCGTGTACGTGCCCATGTAGCTGCGCGCAATTGCGCGCGCCTTTGTTGCATCAGTTTCCAAAATGACTGCTTGTTCTGGTGCAAGCGTTGGGCCGCTACCCAAAATTTCGCGAGCAACTGCGGTGTGTTTCGGCGTAGTGAAATACGGGTGCGCACCATCGGCACGCTCGCCTGCCAACTTCAACATTTTTGGACCAAGTGCAGCCAACACCCGATGCAACGGAGTGGTTGGCTCGGCAGCCACGAACATTCCCTTGTCCATGACGTCGAGGTACTCGACCATTGCCGAATACGGCTTCACGTAAGCGGTTTTATGCAACGACTTCACCATGTTGCCGTGACTTGCGCCAATGCCCAAGAGGAAACGATCGGGAAAAGCCGACGTGAGTGTTTTCTGACCAGCCTGCATGGTGGAAGCAGTGCGCGCATACATGGAAGCGATTCCCGTAGCCAAGATCAGTTTTTTTGTTGCTGACAACAAAATTCCGGCATGTGCAAATGGCTCGCGGCCAACGGCTTCGGGAATCCAAACAGTTTTAAAACCCAACTCTTCAAGTTCTTGCACGGCTTCACACGACTTGGCCATTGGCTGGCCGTCCAGTGTCCATGTCCAAATGCCAATTTTTCCAAGTTCTAACGGTGTGGTCATGTGATCACTGTAATTCACACATCACTTCATATGCACCGCTCGAGCCAGCTACTTACTTTGCTTCTGTTCACATACGCATTGCTGCTTTCAGGTTGCAGCAATGACTCAAGTGTTATTTCACCAAATTCAGCAACGGTGAAACACGTGGTGGATGGCGACACCATTGACATTGCAATTGGTGGAAACACTGAACGCGTTCGATTGATTGGCGTAAACACGCCTGAAACCAAACACCCAACAAAGGGTGTCGAGTGTTTCGGGCCAGAGGCCAGCGCATATACAGAGAAGTTGCTGCCCGCAGGAACGAAACTTCGCGTAGAGCGAGATATCGAGGCGCGCGACAAATACGGCCGGTTGCTGTTGTACGTGTACATCGCAAACAGCAACGTTTTTGTGAACCTGGACTTGGTGTTAAAGGGCTACGCACGGCCCATGGTGTTCGAGCCCAACACCGCACACAAAACCGACTTCGCACAAGCCGCCACGCAAGCAGAGTTACACAACGTGGGTTTATGGCAGGCCTGTCGCTAGTAGCGTTTATGCGGTGAGCACACCTTCACTTGCCGAACGCCTTGGCCATAGCGCTGACGCGAAGTTAGTGATTTTAAGTTGCGACGACCTTGGTGCTTTCCATGCAGCCAACGTTGGTGTGTACGACGCACTGCGCAAAGGTTCGGCCACTTGTGCATCACTGATGGTTCCTGCACCGTGGGCAAAACACGCAGTCATGAACTACAACGGTGAAGACATTGGCGTACACCTCACCGTAAACAGCGAACACGAGATGTACCGCTGGGGACCACTCACCTATGCACCATCGCTGCAATCTGGTGAAGGCGGATTCCCTCGCACCATTGACGACTTATGGGAACACGCAGACCCAGCCGAAGTGTTGCGCGAGTGCCGTGCACAAATTGCGCGCGCCCTTGAATGGGGAATCGATGTAACTCACCTTGCGCCACACCTCACGGCAATTACGTTGCGTCCACAATTTTTTGACGTGTACATCGAACTCGCAGTTGAGTTTCAATTGCCTGTGCGCTTGCCTTCAACGCTCACTGAAGCACAAGCCGGTTTTCCATTCCGCAAACTCGCCGCCGAAGAAGGCGTGCTCTTCCCCGATCACTTCGATCACGACTGGCGCGAAGGCAGCCGCGAACGCGTGTTGAATTCGTTGCGCAACCTGCAACCAGGTGTTACCGAAATTCATGTGCAGCCATGTATTGACACTCCAGAAATTCGTGCACTCGGTGATGTGGCACATGGTTGGATCGACGATTACAACTTCGTGGTGAACGACGCTTCATTGAAACAAGCAATTGTTGACAGCGGCGCAACGATGATTGGCTATCGCGCACTACGCGACGCCATGCGCGCGCAATAGTTAACGCACTCCGCGAAACATATCGTCTTCGTATTGGCCAGCTGCAAGTGGCGGCGCTGGCACTAACGACTTTGCCAGAATCCAATCTTCGTACGGATACGTTTCGGCAAGCTCTGCGTCGCTCAGGCCAAACCAAAACGGCTCGTTTTCATCGATTTGCGTGCGGTGTGCGCGCAAAGCGCCAGAACGCGCGTACAGGTAATCGCCAATCACCAGACGAGTAGTAATGCGACTGTCGAGGTCGGGTCGTTCGAACCACGAATCGTCAAACGGCGAAGAACCGCGCAAGCGCAACAACGCTTCGTGAATTGCGGTTAGTCGCATGCGCGACCATGCCGAGTAATACATCTTTAGCGGTTGCCACGGCTCGCCTGCTTCCGGATACCACTCGTCGTCTGCTGCGCGATCGAAGGCAATGATGCTGATGTCGTGCACCTTCACGTGGTCGGGGTGCGGATAACCACGCTGATCGTCGTTATAGGTAACCAACACATGCGGACGTTCCCGACGAATGATGCGCACCAGCCTGCCGACTGCTTCGTCGAGGTCGGCCATGTGAAAACAATCGGGGTGGTTATTGGCTGGGCTGTCCAACATTCCCGAATCGCGATAGCCAAGCATTTCTACATGGTGAAAGCCAATAACTTGCGCGGCCTTTTCTAACTCTGCAGGGCGAAGCTGTGCGAGTAATTGTTTTTCGGCTTCACCTTCCAACCCATGAAATGGTTGGCCGGGTTCCTTCAGTGCTGGGTTTGCAACATCGCCTTCTTCGCCGCCCGTGCAACACACCAACACCGTGCGCACACCTTGCGCGCCGTACATGGCCATGGTTGGAGCACCCTTTGACGCTTCGTCGTCAGGGTGCGCGTGCACCGTAAGCACACACAATTGTTCGTTGGGTTGCAACACGACATGCAGGTTAGTACTGCATGCCGTAACCTTCATTTGTGACACGTTTTTCGGGAAAAATTTATGGCGCAGCTGCAATCGTTGGAATGAGCGCCCTACTTCTCGCATCGTGTTCGCGAGATGGTCGCGAAATGAAGCCACCTACTGCCGACCAAACCGAGACCATTGCAATTGCCACGACAATTGCCGAATCGGTTGCACCCGTTCAGGAATTCACCATTGCTGCGCCGTGGATAGATGGCGGTCCAATTGATGACCTATTCACCTGTGCTGGTTCGAAACTGTCACCAAGCTTCGACATTGCAGGCCTGCCAGAAGGCACCGTTACCTGGGGTCTTTCTGTCGTTGATCAAACTGCTGGCGATGCCGTGCATTGGGCAGCGGCCAACATTGACCCAGCAATTAATCACGTCGATGCTGGAGTGGTACCTGCGGGAGCCGTGCAGTCACTCAATCGCGTGAACAAGGTTGGATATGCCGCGCCGTGCCCGAAAGTTGGCGAACCGCACACCTACATCCTCACCGTGTACGCCGTTTCGCAACAGCTTGAAGTAACCGACGGAATGGACGGGAAAACCATGCTCACCTCGCTTGAAGCTGGGTCGCTTGGCATTACGTCCATCACCTTTACCGTCACCCGATAAACGCCCGATTAGCCATATTGGTAAAGGGCAACCTGTCAAGATGGTGTCATTGACCAATCAGCCGCCTCCCTCCCCATAGGGGTATTTAAGACCGACATTGATGGTCGATTGACGACGGCGAATGAGACATTTCGTGCACTCGCACTCGGTGGTGCAAGTTTCACTCCAGGCGTTGCGCCGTGGGTGAACGCGCAACCATCCGATCGTGCACTGGCAGAAGAAGCTTGGCAACGTTCGCGCGAAACCGGTTCTGCATTTGGCATTGAATTCAAATTGTGGAAACCAGACGGTGAGGTGTTTTGGCTCAACATTTCGACGCAACCAATTCTTGGTGCAAAGAAAGAGATCACCGGATTTGTTGGCACCGCGCACGACGTGACTGAAGCGGTGAACCGCAGAGTGCTGAGCAACCAGTTGATTGGTTTGCTCGACAGCAGTGCAGACGCAGTAATTGTGTTTGACCCGCGCGGCAATTTGCTATTCAGCAACGACGGAGCGCGAAACCTGATTGGTGTGAGCGAACAGTCGCCTGCAAGCGATGCCGCTACACACATGTTCATTCAAGCCATTCGCGACCAGGTGCCACGCGAAGTGATTAACTCGCCGGCCAATAACAAATGGGAAGGCGAACTTGGTTTCCGTAGCCCAGACGGCATTCTTCGCACTATGACGTTGGTGTTGCAGATTGTGCGCGAAGCAGACGGAACCATTCAGCACTACTCCGTTATTGCTCGCGACATCACTGAAGCCAAACAATTGCAAGACGAACTGAACTACCAGGCAACACACGACGCACTCACCGGATTGCCAAACCGCGTGTTGTTCCTTCGCAAATTGAGTGAAGCACTTGAACGCAGCGTGACCACCAAGCGCGGTGTTTCGGTGATGTTTGTGGACTTGGACAAGTTGAAAGACGTAAACGACAACATTGGCCACAACGTTGGCGACCAGCTGTTGAACTCCATTGCCAAGCGATTGGTAAGCGCCACTCGCCCAAGCGACTTGGTTGCCCGCATTGGCGGAGACGAGTTTGTGGTGTTGTGCGATGGCCTAGGCGATGAGCACATTGCAATGGATGTTGCCGAGCGCGTGCGCCAAGGCATTACGGGCCAAGTCATTTTGCAAGGCGTTGAAATCTTTACCAGCGGAAGCATTGGCATTGCCATGGCAACACCTGCACTGCTTGCTGAAGAAGCACCTGCAGATGCCGCAGTAACGCTGTTGCGCAATGCCGACACTGCCATGTATCGCGCAAAACAGCGCGGACGTGGTCGATGCGAAATGTATTCCGATGAAATGCGCAAGAGTGCAAAAGACCGCGTCACCTTGTCTGCAGAACTCGAGCGCGCATTGGCTAAACGCGAATTGTTCGTGGTGTATCAGCCAGTCGTTTCTACACACACCGGCCGTATGGCTGGCGTTGAAGCGCTTTTGCGTTGGAACCACCCAGAGCGCGGCGTGTTAACTCCGCCTGTGTTCCTTGAACTTGCCGAAGAGTCTGGATCGATCGGACCAATTGGCGACTGGGTTATTCGTCAGGCATGTGCCGATGCTCGCAAGTGGATGGATGACGGAATTGTTGAACGTTCATTCATGGTGCATGTAAATGTTTCGACACGCCAATTGAGCGAAGCTGCATTCGTTGAACGCGTTATGGGAACGCTGCGCGAAACCAATGTTGATGCGGCGCACCTGACGCTTGAAATTACTGAGAAGACCATGTTGAACGACAATCCTGCGGTCATGCGCACGCTGAATGCACTGAAGCGCCTTGGAGTAAAACTTGCTCTCGACGACTTTGGAACCGGTTATGCGTCGCTTGCCTACTTGCGCGACTTCCCTGCCGACTATTTGAAGCTTGACGGCACGCTGGTTCGTGACATTGGTCAGCATGGTGGAGACGACCCCATTGTTCGTTCCATCATTCAGCTTGCACACTCATTGAACATGAGCGTTGTTGCCGAATGGGTAACGACTGAAGATCAAAAGCAACGCCTGAAGTTGTTGGGTTGCGATTTCATGCAGGGCAACAAGGTTGCCGAAGCAGTAGAAGCTGAAGCTTTAGGGATTCAGCTGCGGTCGCGGACCAGTTCCGTTGAAGAACGCAATTAATTCGTCTGCGCCTTTACCTAACCGCAATACCGAGTTACTTCCCACCGTGTCGCCGTACACGTCGAGTGGCATTGATGCAATTTTTCCTCCAGCAGCAGGACGCATTTTCTTCGCAAACTCAATGAGGTCGAGGTTGTTGTCCACAATGACTGCTGACAACCCACCTTTCAACACGCTGCCCGCCTTAAACGGATTACCAGAAACGCCTATTACTGCACTTTTTGCCAGCGCTTGAACGAAACCGCGCTGACGTGCTGAACGGCCGATATCTGACGTTCCGTCCAACTGCCATTCGCCGTCCACCTTTTGTTCGAAATACCGACTGCGTGCATAGGCAAGGCCTTCAACGCCATCGAGTGTGGTGCAACCCGCTTTCATAAACAAACCGGTGTGTTTGTCGCGCGATGGGTATTCAACACACACATTTACTCCGCCAACTGCTTCAACAATTCGCTTAAACCCTTGGAAGTCAATTTCCACGTAGTGATGGATGGGAATATTGAGCGCGCGTTGCACGGTGCGCACCAACACATCGGTTCCTTCTTGATACGCGGTATTAATGCGCTGCTCGTTTTCGCCATTGCCAATGGCAACCCACAGGTCGCGTGGAATAGACATGAGCGAGACCGTTCCCGTGCGCTTTACGTAGTGCATCACCATCAGCGTGTCGCTGCGCTGTCCGCCAATGTCTCCCGCATCGCCAACGTTGCCGTAATCGGCATCGCTCGGGTCGGCGCCTACGCGCGAATCTGAGCCAACGAACAAATAGTTTTCAAACTCGGCATCTGCTGGCGACAATGCTGTCGTCGCAATTTCTTCGCGCTTCACCGTATTGAGGTCGGCGTTCACTGCGCGAACCACCCCCACTGCACCAAACAGCGACACCACAAGAGCAACGAGAGCCGAAGTTGTAAGCGAATGCAGCCACGTTTTCTTTGCGCGCGGTTGGAAAATTATTTCACTCACTGCACGAAACGGTAGTCGTTATTGCGCACGCAAGTGAACCACATCACCCGTATCGATGTGGTGAGAGATTGCACAGTCATCGAGCACCACCAACCGGCCATCTCGTTGCACGTCAATTGCGCGACCTTCAACAACGTCGCCCGTTGCCAAATCCACTCGCACCGCTTGACCCAGCGTTGCAAGCGACGCTGAATACTGCTTATGCAATTGCTCAGGTGACAGCGTTTCAAGTTCGTCGATTGCGATCAGCATGTTGTGCAACAACTGCACAGGAGACGTTTCATGTTGTGGTGCGGCAAGAGCCAATGACGTTGCTTCGGGTGGCGCCCAATTCACATTTACACCAATTCCAACAACGACAAAACCTGGCGCACCCTGCGCCAAAATTCCCGACACTTTTTTATTGTCGATGAGTAAATCGTTTGGCCACTTCATGTCGGGCAATACACCAGTGAGTTGCTTGCATGCGCGAGCTGCACTCATGCCCACCATTTGCGTGAACTGATGTAACGGTCGCTCGAGCGTTTCGTTTGTGCGAAACAACAACGACACCAACAGGTTTGCGCCTGGCTCTGCAACCCACGTGCGGTCGAGCCGACCCTTACCCGCCGACTGAAAATCGGCCATCAACACGCTGTGATGTTTGGCCCCTTCGACCCCCAATTTCACCAAATCGGTGTTCGTGCTACCCGTTTCGGCAATCCGTGTAACCCACCACCCATTGGGCCATGGCACATTGGAGTCCGATTGGTTGGCTTTGGTGTTGCCCATTAGGCAAAGATAGACCCTCGTGCTAAAGAAAATCCTCATTGCTAACCGTGGCGAGATCGCCGTTCGAGTAATTCGAACCGCTCGCGAAATGGGCATCGCCACCGTTGCGGTGTATTCCGAGCTTGATCGCAACGCGTTGCATGTACGACTTGCCGACGAGGCATACGCATTGGGCGGCCAGACCGCAGCCGAGAGCTACCTCAACACCGAGGCCATTCTCAAGGCCATCAAGGAGAGTGGTGCAGATGCCGTGCACCCCGGCTACGGCTTCTTCTCCGAGAACTCGGACTTCGCACAAGCAATCACCGACATGGGTGTCGCATTCATCGGACCACCACCAGCAGCCATCGTGGAAATGGGCGACAAAGTCTCCAGCCGCAAGGCCGCACTTCGTGGTGGCGCACCCATCGTTCCCGGCACCACCGAATTCGTCACCACCGCAAAAGAAATCACCGACTTCGGCAACGAGTTCGGCTGGCCCATCGCCATCAAGGCTGCATTCGGCGGTGGCGGACGCGGCATGAAAGTGGTGCAGTCTGCTGCCGATGTGCAAGAAGCAATGGACTCCGCTCAACGCGAATCGAAAGCATTCTTTGGACGCGACGAAATTTATGTTGAGCGCTACCTCACCTGGCCGCGCCACATTGAAGTTCAACTTGTAGGTGACAAGCACGGCAACGTGGTGTGGGTTTCTACCCGCGACTGCTCGGCACAACGTCGTCACCAAAAACTGATTGAAGAAGCACCAGCACCAGGACTTCCAGACGGTGTTGAAGAAGCAATGGGCGAAGCAGCCGTGAAGGCCGCTAAAGCTGTTGGCTATTACAACGCTGGAACTGTTGAATTCATATTCCAAGACAACGACTTCTTCTTCCTTGAAATGAACACACGCCTCCAGGTTGAACACCCGGTTACAGAAGTAATTACGGGAATCGACTTGGTGGAATGGCAAATTCGTGTTGCCAGTGGCGAGAAGTTGCCAATGACGCAACAGCAAGTTGCTGCGCGACGCAACGGTCACGGCATTGAAGTTCGTATTAACGCAGAAAATCCAACTGCTGGAAAATTCCTTCCATCACCTGGAACGATCACCAAACTGACAACACCAGATGGTTTCGGAACTCGTTTCGACGGCGGATATGAATCTGGTGACACCGTCAGCCAGTACTACGACAACTTGGTTGGCAAGTTGATTGTGTGGGGCAAAGACCGCGACACTGCAATTGCTCGCACCATACGCGCGCTCGACGAAATGGTGGTTGAAGGCGTGCACACCACTATTCCTGCAGACCTCGCCATTCTTCGTCACCCAGACTTTTCTGCTGTTACACACAGCACCAAGTGGGTAGAAGAAACGCTTGACTTGTCGGGCATGGTGAGCACCGCTGGTGGCACCGCAACAAACGACGAAGGTCTTGTAGAACGCGCCACCACCATTGAAGTAAACGGCAAGCGTTTCGATGTGAAGATGTGGGTGCCAGAGTTTGCAAGTGGCCCAGTGAAGAAGGCCAACAAGCCAACACGTGGTTCAGGTGGTTCGGGTGGCTCTGCAAACAGCGGCGATGTTGCTGCACCAATGCAGGGCACCATCGTGAAAGTTTCCGTTGAAGTTGGCCAGCAAGTTGCGGTCGGCGATTCGGTAGTGGTGCTTGAAGCAATGAAGATGGAAAACCAGATCACTGCTGAAAAAGCAGGAAAAGTCACCAAAGTCAACGTAAAGGTTGGCGACAAGGTGGGTTCTGGCGACATCCTCATCGTTATTGAATAAGCGCTAAACGCCACGCGCGACTAGTTTGTGTGCGTGACAAGCGTGCCCGACAACGAAGAAATTGCCCCAACACCAGAAGCGGCAGCCAGCGGACTGGAAGCCGAGCGCACTCGCCGCTTAGACCGAATTGACGCCATGCGCGCAGCTGGCGTGAACCCTTACCCATATCGCTTCGATCGCACACACACTCTTGGTGAAATTCGCGAACAGCATGGCCATCTTGAGGCGGGAACTGAAACCGAAACACGCGTCACTGTTGCCGGCCGAATTTTGTTGAAGCGCGACCAGGGCAAACTCATTTTCTGCACCATTCGCGACCGTGGAGCAGACATTCAGTTGTTTGTTTCGAAGTCCGTTGTTGGCGATGCCGAGTTTGATGAAATTAACGAGCTCGACCTTGGCGACTGGGTTGGCGTAACTGGTTTAGTGATGACCACGCGCAAAGGTGAACTATCCATCAAAGTAGAGAGTGCTCAATTGCTGTCGAAGGCAGTGCGACCACTTCCCGACAAATGGCACGGACTTACCGACGTAGACACGCGTTACCGCCAGCGCTACGCAGACCTCATTATTAACGAAGAGGCACGACGCACTTTCGAAATTCGTCACGCCACCATTGCCAGTTTCCGCAAGACACTGCACGACAACAAGTTCATTGAAGTAGAAACTCCAGTGCTGCATATGGAAGCAGGCGGCGCACACGCTCGACCATTCCTCACGCACCACAACACACTGGACATGCAGTTGTTCTTGCGCATTGCGTTGGAATTGCACTTGAAGCGACTCATTGTTGGTGGCATGGAACGCGTGTTTGAAATTGGTCGCGTGTTCCGCAACGAAGGAATTTCTACGCGCCACAACCCTGAATTCACCATGATGGAGAGCTACCAAGCATTTGGTGACTACACCGAAGTAATGGCACTTACCGAAGAATTGATTACCAATGCATCGCGCGATGCACGTGGCACCACCACCGTGGTTATTCAGGGCAACGACTTCGACTTGGCACAACCATGGCGCAAAGCCCGAATGATTGACTTGGCAAGCGATGCAACAGGAGTAACGCTGCACCCATCAATGGATGTTGCAGCAGTGCGCGAAGTTGCAGCCAAGCACAACATCAAGTGCGAAAAGCATTGGGGTTCTGGTCGCGTAATTGAAGAGATCTTCGCCGAGTTGTGCGAAAAAGATTTAATTAACCCAACATTTGTGACACACCACCCTGTTGAAATTTCGCCACTTGCTCGCCAAGACCGCAATGACCCGCACCTCACTGAGCGATTTGAGTTGTTTATTGGTGGTCGCGAAATTGCGAACGGCTACAGCGAGTTGAACGACCCAATTGAACAGCGCAAGCGCTTTGAAGACGAGCAATTGGCAAAGGAAGCTGGCGATAACGAAGCTGGAAGCTTGGACGAGGACTACCTACGCGCTCTCGAATTCGGTATGCCACCAACTGCAGGACTTGGCATTGGTATTGACCGATTGGTCATGCTGCTCAGCGATGCCGGTTCCATTAAAGACGTGATCTTGTTCCCGACCCTTCGACCAGAGGCGAAATAACGATGAGCTCAACACAAGCATGGGGCGTAGGCATTGCAACAGTTGCGGCAGACGGCACCACACTCGACACCTACTTCCGCCACTTAGGGCTTGGCGCTGAAGTTCCCGCAGGAACTCCAATGGAGTCGCAGACTCATACCGACCCACGACGTGGCGTTTCGCTTGTTCCTACTTCGTTAGTCATTGACACCACCGCAGCACCAACGAGTGCAAGCGATGTGTATTTGCGTTTGCATTTGCTGTCGCACCGACATATGAAGCCACGTACGGTGAATTTGGATGGCGCATTTGGGTTGCTCGCCAACGTTGCCTGGACTTCTCTTGGCCCAGTTGCACTTGATGCTCTTGAAGACGTGCGCTACAACCAACTGAAGCAAGG
>JALQUZ010000040.1:7117-13105 GCA_023263695.1 Ilumatobacteraceae bacterium | reverse complement strand
AGTGTGATTGGAATCAATCTCACTGACTTAGGATTCAAAATTTCCGACTTTTCAGGAATTGTGATCGTGTACTTATACTTTCAAATTCCGCTTATGACGCTCGTCATGTTGCCGGCAGTTGATGGACTAAAGGTAACTCTCAAAGAAGCTGCCGCAAGTGTTGGGGCAACGCCACGCCAGTATTGGCGGAGCATTGGAGTTCCATTGCTTACTCCATCTCTGCTTCGCGAATGCTTTTTCTGCATATGCGACTGCATTCGCGCTTTCAGCTGGAAGTTCGAAACTGGTATCCGTACAAATTCGTTTCTATTTGCAGGGCAACACCATCACAGGAAAATCAAATCTTGGATATGCATTGGCGGCTTGGATGATCGTGGTCATGGTGCTCGCAATGTCTGGGTATCTCGGTCTACGTCGCAGATCTGAAAGATGGCGCAGATGATTCGTCGCAACCTGTGGTCGAAACTCGTTCTTATAGTTGTGGCAGCTTTCTACGTGCTGCCGATGATTGCCATGGCACGATTCTCATTCCAGCGGGTTCCCGTCATCAAGCTTGGCTGGTCAACTTTAGGAAAGAACTGGACAATTGAATCACTTGTCAATGCCGTGACAAGTGATCGGTTTCGGCAGGCAGCATGGTTAAGTGTTCGCCTTGCTCTACTGAGCGTTGTGCTTGGTCTTCTTGTTTTAATTCCAACAACTCTGTATGTGCATGTGATGAAGAGGGGCGCACGGTCGTATGTGGAGTTCCTGTCAATGCTTCCGTATGTAGTTCCGCCGATTGCGCTAGTTGTGGGAATATCTGGAGCAATGAAGGTGGTGGGAACATGGTTTTTGGCGAGTCCATTCAGCCTCGTTCCTTTTTATGTGGTGATTTCTTTACCGTTTACTTTTAGATCTTTAGATGTCAGCCTTGGTGCGATTGACTTGAAGACACTGGTTGAGGCATCGCGTTCGCTTGGCGCAAGTTGGTCGCGAACAATTCGGTCGGTGATTCTGCCAAATATGAAGGTCGGAATTATCAACGCTTCCTTCCTGTGTTTTGCAACGGTGTTAGGGGAGTTCACAATTGCTTCGCTGCTTTTGAAATTCACTCTTCCCGCATATTTGGCTGAGTCGCAGGGCAATAATCCACAGGGAACATTTTCGGTAGGACTTTTGCTGCTCGTGGTGAGCTCGTTGATATTTGGCTTAATGAATCGTCTTTCAAAAAGAAAGGGTCAAGCCTTTTCAGGTCTGACCCTTTAGAACAGGAATAGTGATGAACAACCATGAAATTGCACTCAAGTTTTCTGGAGTGAGTAAAGCATTCGGTCAAGTAATTGCATTAGATGATTTCGACTTAACTCTTCAGCAGGGAGAGCTCGTTACGTTGCTTGGGCCAAGCGGTTGCGGAAAAACCACAGCATTGCGCATTGCGGCTGGATTCGAACATCCGAACTCTGGATCTGTATTTGTGAAAGACAAGGACGTGACTTCGCTTCCTGCGCACACCAGGAATATGGGAATGGTGTTTCAGAATTATTCATTGTTTCCGCATATGACCGTCGCCGAAAATGTTGGATTTGGGCTTCGTGTACGAGGAGTAGATGCGGCTGAGCGAGACATGCTCGTCATTGAGGCAGTGAGCAGGGTGAGACTTGCTGGACTTGAGAGCAGATATCCGCATCAGCTTTCTGGTGGTCAGCAACAGCGCGTAGCTCTTGCCCGTGCGCTGGTATTTCAGCCAGAGGTGTTATTGCTGGACGAGCCACTTAGCGCATTGGATGCCAAAGTGCGAGAAGAGTTGCGCGACGAGATTCGGACATTGCAGCGAGATGCTGGAATTGGCGCAATTTTCGTGACCCATGATCAGGATGAGGCGTTGAACATTAGCGATCGTGTGTGTGTGATGAAAGAAGGAAAAATTCAGCAAATTGATTCGCCGCGGGATATCTATTTGCGCCCAGTCAATGGTTTTGTTGCTCGATTTATTGGAGCAATGAATGTGATTGACACTCAATTTTCACCCCACAACAAGCCGCTGATTGCTGGAGTCGAATTAGACAGTTCGGTTACGGGACCAGTTGGAAGCGTGGCCCAAATTTTGGTGCGACCGGATGCTGTTTCTCTTTGCCAGCGCGGAACTTCTGGCTCAATTGATGGAACGGTGGTTGGAGAACACTTCAGTGGTGCAACGACAATTCTTCGCATTCGTCTGGATCGAGCTGAAGTGACCATTAGCGCAATGCTTGTGTCGCGAAATGTTCAATTGAATGTTGGCGATGGCGTTGGCGTGGTCATTGACCCGAATGAGGTTTTGCTTGATTCGCAGAATTAGTGCGTATCGATTCCCTGCGGGAGTCTGCTTTGTTCCCAACCCAGTAGAGCTGCGCCTTGTCGGCATGCAAACCTGTCGGTCATTCCACCAACGTAGGCAACTGCATCGCGCAAAGCTTGTTCGCTATGCGAGGGAGAAATTTCTTGTTGTGGCTGTGTGGCCATGAGATGTGGGTGAGCAACGTAGTGCTCAACCAGGGCACGCAATAAATCGATAACTGATTTTGCTTGATTACGTGACGCTTCTCGCATGTAAATGTTGTCGTAGTTAAATTTGCGAAACGCTGCGAGCGCATCAGCTTCGTTTGACTTCATTCCAACGCGGCCGTTATGCAAGCTTGCGCCAATCATGGAAGAAATGAATGCACGCAGTTGGCTTGAACGAGTTTCGCCACAGTACGTGCGAACGATGTCGGGCAACTGGCTTGGTGAAACTATGCCGGTAGCAACTGCGTCTTCGAAGTCGTGACAGACATAGGCAATGCGATCGGCCCACGACACCACTTCGCCTTCAGGTGTTTGCGGGGCAGGGCGTGACCACGAGTGGTTACGAATACCGTCGAGTGTTTCGGTGCACAAGTTGAGTGGAACAAGCGTGACGTTGGCACCCCACACTGCATGATCGAATCCTTCGGGAATGAACGGGCTAAGTGCGTCTTCGCTGGCGTGACCACCAGGGCCGTGGCCACAGTCGTGGCCGAGTGCGATGGCTTCAGTGAGCGCAACGTTAAGACCGAGTGCGCGAGAAACTGCTGTTGCAACTTGGGCGACTTCGAGAGCGTGCGTGAGGCGTGTGCGCTGATGGTCCTGAGGGAACACAAACACTTGTGTTTTGCCAGCAAGACGGCGAAATGCGGATGCGTGCAGAATGCGATCGCGGTCGCGCTCGAAACACGTGCGGAACGGGTCTTCTTCTTCGGCCATTGCGCGATTTCCGGCGCCAAATGAACGAGTTGCCAGTGGTGCAAGAAGTTCGTGTTCGCGCGCTTCGCGTTCCTGGCGGTCGACGATGTGTGTGCTGCCAGCGCCAGCCCATGAATCGGCATGGGCAAAGCGAACACCGTCGTTATCGAAACCATGCATGGTCTGTGCCCATGCAACGGCGCGACTGTGGGATTCGCTTGGACCCGGGCCTTCGGTTGGTGTATTCACTGCAATCACGATATGTCGCTCACGATAGATAAGGGGTGTGGCACTAGTAGCCTAGAAAGCCCCTATGAGTGCATTTGTCGATGAAGCCCAACTCAACGTTCGTGGTGGCGACGGTGGTTTTGGTTGCGTCAGTTTTCGTCGCGAAGGGCCAGTTGCGTTTGGCGGTCCAAACGGTGGCGACGGTGGTGACGGTGGATCGGTATGGCTAGAAGCTGACCACAACGTTGCGTCATTGCTGGCATTTCGCGACCATCCGCACCGTAGAGCAGGCGATGGCGTAAACGGCATGGGCAAGGATTTGCACGGACGCCGTGGAGCCGACCTGATTGTGAAGGTTCCAGAAGGAACCCAAGTAAAAGATTTGTATACGGGCGAAGTGCTGGCCGACTTACCCGTGCACGGTTCGAAGTGGTGTGCATCGCGCGGCGGTCAAGGTGGTCGCGGCAACGCCCGATTTTTGTCGAACCGTCGTCGCGCACCAAAGTTTGCTGAACAGGGTGAACATGGTATTGACCGCTGGCTAAAACTTGAATTGAAACTCATGGCCGACGTTGCACTTGTGGGTTTTCCAAATGCGGGAAAGAGCACGTTCATCAGTTCGGTGTCGGCTGCCAAGCCAAAAATTGCGAACTATCCGTTCACCACGCTTGAACCGCACCTTGGGGTTGTGCGCCTAGACGCAGAAACAGAATTCATCATCGCCGACATTCCAGGAATTATTGAAGGCGCAAGCCAGGGCAAAGGCCTTGGTCATCAATTCCTTCGACACATTGAGCGCGCTCGTGTGTTGTGCGTGTTGGTTGACCTTGCACCAATGGATGGAATGTCTGCACAGGAACAGGAACGCATTTTGCTACACGAATTGGGCGAGTATCGACCAGACCTGCTGGAGCGTCCACGATTGGTGGTCGCGACAAAGACCGACGCAGCAGAAGCCGACACGATTGAAGCTTGGAAGGGTTCAAAGATGTCTGCGGTTACTCGCGATGGAGTGCGCAAAGTATTGGGCGACCTTGCCGACTTAGTGAAGCATGCGCGCACGCTTGAGCCACCAAAGCAAGGAGCGGTAGTCATTAAGCCAAAAGCTGAAGGATCGCGCATTGAAAAGCTTGGCGATTTGGAGTTCCGCTTGCATGGTCGCGAAGTAGAACGCGCCGTTGCTTTGAACGACGTCACCACTCCTGATGCAATGAATTACATCGATGAGCGATTGAAGGCCCTCGGCGTTCACCGTTTGCTTGCACGTGCTGGCGCAATTGAAGGAACCGTTGTGCACATTGGTACGTTTAGTTTCGAGTACACACCAGAGAGCTAATGATGCGAATCGTCGTCAAAATTGGAACTTCATCAGTAACTGATGAGCATGGCGCAATCAATAACCATGCGATTGAAGCCCTGTGTAATCAGGTTGCGCAATTGCGCGAGCAGTCTCACGAAGTATTGGTGGTCACCTCTGGCGCAGTAGCTGGTGGTGTTGCAGCGCTTGGCATGAGTCAGCGTCCAACTGATACGCAAACATTGCAGGCACTTGCTGCAGTTGGTCAAAGCCAGCTGATGAATCGCTACAACGAGTACCTGTCTGCACGCGGGCTTATTGGCGCGCAGGTGTTGCTTGTGCCAAATGACTTCATTGATCGCACACAGTATTTGCACGCACGCCAAACTCTTGGTCGCTTGCTTGAGCTTGGTTGCGTGCCAATCATTAACGAAAACGATGCCATTGCTAGCGATGAAATTCGCTTTGGTGATAACGACCGCATTGCAGCACTCGTTGCGCACAGCGTTGGTGCCGATGCGCTGGTGTTGCTCACTGACATTGGTGGGTTGTACACCGCCGACCCACGCACTGATACTTCGGCAACTCTCGTTGAACAAGTTGGCGCAGACGACCCATTGCTCTCGGTGAACGCCGGATCTGCAGGAACCGCTCGCGGTAGTGGTGGAATGGCATCAAAACTTTCCGCTGCTCGCATTGCATCGTGGTCTGGGGTGCGCACGGTAATTGCAAGTGCAAGCAGAGCAAATGTATTGCAGGATGCAATTAATAAACAGCCTGGAGTGGGAACACAATTCTTGCCACACAATCGAAACCTGTCTGCACGAAAACTGTGGATAGCGTTCGCTGCTCAGCACGTAGGTTCGGTTGTCGTTGACGATGGCGCCAAAAATGCATTGATTACTCGCAATACATCGTTACTTCATGCTGGAGTTGTGGAAGTGAGCGGAGACTTTGCGGCAGGTGACACCGTAGAAATTGTTGACGTCCGCGGAGTCTCATTTGCTCGTGGAATGGTTGGCATCGATGCCGTACAAGCTGGTGCGGCTGCTGGTTTGCAAAGTGGTGATCTACCTGAAGGGGTAGACCCAGAGCTCGTTCATCGTGACGATTTAGTTATTTTGCTCGACAAATAATCGCGCATAGTTTTTTCGCCAAGTGCGCTGAGCGCAACTGCATACGTTGCTGCACCTATCGCTGTGCCTGCGGCAACGCGGGTGAGAGCACCGATGCCTGCCTCG
>JALQUZ010000040.1:0-7107 GCA_023263695.1 Ilumatobacteraceae bacterium | reverse complement strand
CGCCAATGTGGCGGATTGAAAACCACACCACGCAGGTCATGACACCTGCGGCAACTGCGATTCGCACAATGTTGAATGCCAGAACAGTCAGATTGATATCGACTTCTGTGCTTTCAAGGATGAGCAAGGCAATCAGTGCTGATACGAGATATGCGATGGAGAACGAAAGGCCCAATCCAAACACCCCGTGCCTATCAACCAGCACTATGGCAAGCACGATGTTTATGGCGTTTTCTGCAACGTTGATGAAGAACGGTGTCCGTGTGTCGTTGCGAGCATAAAAACCGCGCAGCACAAACAGGTAAACAGAAAACCCCGCTAAACCAATTGCCAGACCAGACAACGCGCGTGCAGTATTTGCTGTTGCTGCAGCCGAGAAGTTGCCATGCTGAAAGAGCAGACCAATGATGGGCTTCGACATGACCCACAGGCCGCACGAAGCCGGAATGGTGAGCAGCGCTGTAAGACGAATTCCGTTGGACATGGTGAGCGAAAACTGTTGGTGGTCTCCGCGGTGGAACATGCGGGCGAGGTCGGGAACAAACGTGGTGGCAATGGAAACGGCAAGTAAGCCGTGGGGCAATTGCAGCAAGACGAATGCTTTGGAATATGCATCCACTCCGCCGCTTCCAGGTGAAGCCAAGTTCTTAATGACCACAAGAGCAACTTGATTGGCGGCAACATAGCCAAGTGTCCATATCGACAGTCGGACAAGTTTCTTGACTGCAGGGTGGGTGAACTGTGGAGCGAACGAACATGAGACGCCATGTCGAATGACCGCCGCACCTTGCGCTAAAGCCATAGCAACAATGCCAAGCGTGGTGCCAAGACCAAGAATCCAGATGGCGGCTTGATCGTGTTGCACTGCGTCAATGGACAGGTTGTCACCTGACTTTGTGAGTGGAAGTAGACAGAAGAATCCAATGGTCACGATGTTGGCTAATGCCGGCGACCATGCAGCGGCAAAAAATAATTTACGAGCATTGAGCAAGGCGGACGTAAGAGCGCTCAACCCATAAAAGAAAATCTGGACAACAAAAATTCTGGTAAGCGAAGTTCCAACGCTGCGAAAGACTTGCGCATCAACTCCGCTTGCAGGATGCAGCGAGAAGATATGAAAAATCGCCGGGGCAAACAACATGGCAAGTGCGGTGACAGCAACAAGCACAATGGCCGAAACGCTGATGATGGCATCCTGGCTCTTTGTGCCGTTGTGGTCAAGATCGTCGCGTTCTACAAATTGGGCGAACAGCGCAACAAGGCTGGCCGAAAGTACGCCGCCGATGAGTAGCTCGTAGATCGCATTAGGCGAGTTGTTTGCGCTGTCGAACGCGTCGGCAAGTGACGTTTGTCCAACGATGATGCCAAAAATGACAATTCGGATAAGACCTGTGAGGCGGGAAACTGCTGTTCCCGAAGCAACTACAAGGTTCGATCGAGCAAGACCGGTCATGAGCATCTCCATCGTAGGCGCAAGGGGGCTAAACGCTAGGGTTGCACGAATGAGCAAGAGCTTTGAGTCAGTGCAAGAAGTCCGTGACGGATTAAAAAAGGTCAACTATTTGGCCGATGATGGAATCGCCAGCGTGGTCTATTTGGCCCAGCGATTAGGCAAGCCGATCCTTGTTGAAGGACCTGCAGGAACGGGTAAAACCCAATTGGCAAAGAGCGTGGCAGAAATGCTGAACGCTCGCTTGATTCGCTTGCAGTGTTACGAGGGTCTCGATGAATCGAAGGCGCTGTACGAGTGGAACTACAAAAAGCAGTTGCTGCGAATTCAGGCAGACAAGTCGAGTGACTCGTGGAGTGAAGTCCATGATGACATTTTCAGCGACGAGTTTCTGCTCACACGACCATTGCTCGAAGCAATTAGCAGCACAGACCCAGTGGTCTTGCTGATTGACGAAGTTGACCGCGTGGAAATTGAAACTGAAGCGCTGTTACTCGAAATTCTTTCCGAGTACCAAGTGTCAATTCCTGAACTAGGAACGATTACCGCGAAGCAAATTCCGATGGTGTTCCTCACTTCGAACAACACGCGTGAATTGTCGGAAGCGTTGAAGCGCCGTTGCCTCTTCTTGCACATTGACTATCCAGACATGGATCGTGAAAAAGAAATCGTGCTTACCAAAGTTGAAGGCATTACCGAAAATCTTGCCGACCAAATTGCTCGAATCGTTCGCAGCATTCGTCAACTCGACTTGAAGAAAGCCCCTTCGGTCAGCGAAACGCTTGACTGGGCGCGCACGCTCATCTTGCTCGGAATCGATCACATCGATGCGCAAGAAGCGAAAGACACGTTGCACATTCTTCTCAAATACCAGACGGACATTGCCAAAGCGGCGAAGGAACTGTCGGTCGACAAGTGAGTTGATGAGATGCCAGTTCTCGACTTGATGTCGGGCTTTATTGTCGAACTCCGCAACGCGGGTTTGCCTGTAAGCCTCACTGAAAACCTGGATGCGATGGAAGCGGTTAAGGAAATTCCGCTCGAGGATCGCCAAGCATTTAAATATGCGCTCGCCGCAACGTTGGTGAAGAGCCAAAACCATTGGCGTGCCTTTGAAACCATTTTCGAGGTGTATTTCTCGTTGCGCGGTCCTGAGTACAGCATCATGCAGGACGGCAACGAAAACGAAGAAATGTGGCGCGAGCAACAAGACCTGCAAATGCAAGGCGAAGGCAAGGGCCAAAGCGGCGGCAATATGGACGGCCTCACGCCAGAAGAAATTGCGCAGATGCTGATGAATGCCTTGATGAACGGCGACCAAGCAATGATGAAAGCGTTGGCAAAGCAGTCAGTGCAGCGCTTTGCAGGAATGGAGCCAGGTCGTCCGGTTGGTGGCACCTATTACCTGTATCGCACATTGCGCAACCTCGACCTTGACAACATGCTCGACAAATTGATGGAAGCGAACAAGCAGCAGGCTGCTGAAGAGTTGACCAATCTTGAACAGCGTCTTGAAAAAGATGAATTTGAAAGTCGTATTGAACAGTTCAAGCAAGAAGTAGAAGCAGAAATTCGTCGCAAGCTCGTTGCCGACAGAGGTGCGGAAGCAATGGCGAAAACATTGCGTAAACCGTTGCCTGAAGATGTCGAATTTATGCATGCGAGTCGCGATGAAATGCAAAGCCTGAAAAAGGCACTGCAACCCCTGACGCGCAAACTGGCAGCGCGACTTGCTCGCAAGCGTCGCCACGGCCGTAAGGGCCCACTCGACTTCCGCAACACGGTGCGGCACTCGCTGAGCTACGGCGGAGTGCCAGCAGATCCGAAATTCAAGTATCCGCGTCCTGCAAAACCCGAGCTCATGGTGGTTGCAGACATTTCGGGAAGCGTGGCTGCGTTTGCTCGCTTCACCCTCATGTTGGTGTACGCCATTCAAGGACAGTTTTCAAAGGTGCGTTCATTCGTGTTCATTGATGGAATAGATGAAGTGACCAGCTATTTCAAAAATACCGAAGACATTTCTGATGCAATTCATCGAGTAAACACCGAAGCCGACGTGGTGTGGGTAGACGGTCACTCCGACTACGGCCATGCGTTTGAAGTGTTCTGGGAGCGTTACGGCAAAGACATCAATTCGAAGACCACCATTTTGTTGCTTGGCGATGCGCGAAATAATTACCACGCAACTGGTTCGTGGGTAGTAAAGGAAATGCAAAAGCGCGGTCGTCATGTGTATTGGTTGAATCCAGAACCGAAGAGTTACTGGAACACAGGAGACTCTGTGGTGGGCGAGTACGGCAGCTTCACCGATGGCGTGTATGAGTGTCGCAACCTTCGTCAGCTCGAGGGCTTCGTCGAAAAATTGGTATGAGCAAAACCCGCATCGTGCTGGTGCGGCACGGCGAGTCGAATGTAACCGTCAATCGAATTCTGGGCGGACCGCGCACGTGTAACGGTCTTTCAGAATTGGGCAAACTGCAGGCAGCGCGCTTGCGCGATCGGCTTGCACACACTCAGGAACTGTCCATTGATGTCTTGATGTCGAGTGGTTTTCCACGCGCGCGAGAGACAGCAGAAATCATTGCTCCCGCGCTGTCCAGTCTGCCCATCAATATCGATACCAATTTTGGCGAGCATGATCCAGGACCAGAGTGCGACGGTTTGACCTTTGATGAATTCGTTCGTCGTCATGGCCCTCCCGATTGGAGCGCAGACCCAAATGCTGAATTTTTCCCTGGCGGAGAGACAATTGCACAATTTCATTCGCGAGTATCTGGGGCATTGAACGATTTGCTTCGCAAATACTCCGGTAAGACCGTGTTGGTTGCATGTCATGGTGGCGTGATTGATGCGGTGCTACGACTAACTATGCAAACTCCAGCGACTGGCGCATTTGAAATGCACACAAAGAATTGTTCGATTACTGAATTAGTGGAAGTTCGTGCTGGCCACTTTGCGCTAGTTCGTTACAACGACCATGCACACCTGCATGGTCTACCTCTGGCAACCAACAACTCGTAAGCACCATGACTGCACGCAACCAACTGCCAATAGTGGTGGTGGGTGCGGGTTCGGCCGGAATTGTGGTGGCTTCCCGATTAGCCGAAGACCCCACAAATTCGGTGCTGTTGTTGGAGTCGGGTAGCGGGCTTGGTGGAAGCTCATTGCGTAACTACATGGTGGGCATGACGGGCATGCACGATGATTTCGAATGGGAGCGCGACTTCGGGTGCGCGGGGTGGAATTGGGATACCGCGCGCAAAACGTTTAACGCAATGCCCGACTTGTTGCAGGATGTGCAGCCAAGTGAGGCTGGACAAGTAGACAGCGCATTAGTTGAAGCCGCAGATCGTGCAGGTGTGCCTCGCATTGCTCGGCTGGCGCGCGATGCACACAGTGGCCAGGGTGCGGGGTACTGCTCGCTCACGCGCAGTAACGGCGTACGACACAGTGTGCTTGAGACGTATTTCAATCCTGTGAGGAGTCAATCGAACTTCGCAGCGCGTGTAAATGCAGTTGTTGACTCTGTGGTGATGGACGGAGTTCGTGCAGTCGGCGTACGGCTTTCAAACGGAGAGCACATCGAAGCACGAGGAGTTGTGGTGTGTGCAGGTGCAATTGCAACTCCTGTGTTGTTGCGTCGCAGCAACATCACTAGGCCAGGCGTTGGTATTGGCCTTCGCGATCACCCATCCATTGCCATCACATTGGCTTTGAAGCAGCCGCAGCATTCGACAATTCGAATTGGCGCCAATGTTCGAACTTCATCGCAGAAGGGCTATGCAGACATTCACGTGTTGTCGCTGAATGAAACCGATGAGTTAGGAAAATTCGGAGCGCTCATTGCTGGAGTGATGCATGTGCATTCGCGAGGTGAGGTGAAGTATGACTCGGCAACAGGCATGGGTGAACCAATGTTCAACTCACTCAGTGACGAACGCGACCTGGAGGCGATGCGCGATGCAGTGCGGTATGTGTACGAATTGGCAATTTCGCAACCGATAAGTGGTATCGCTGATGCAATTCTGAGCGATGCCAATGGAACATCTGCGCACTGGATTGGAACCGCCAGCGATAGGGAAATTGATGATTGGGCCTTGCGACAAGTGGGCGCCTATTCGCATGCAGCAGGTTCCTGTGCAATGGGGAGCAGTCGCGACGAAATGGCTGTAGTGAATGAACGTGCAGAAGTGATTGGACATCAAAACTTATGGCTCTGCGATGCTTCGATTCTTCCAACCTTGCCGCGCGCCAACACGCATCTACCTGTAGTGATGGTGGCTAATCGGGTAACTGCAATGCTGCGCGAAACGTTGGGTTAGTCGCGAGCCCACTGCAATGAGCGGCTCACTGCGCGCTTCCACAATTCATATGATTGTGTCTCGTTACCAGAAAGCAATGGTTCAAACTGCTGATCGAGTTGCCAAGCATCGGTAACCGACTGCAGTGAAGACCACACACCTTCTGCGAGTCCTGCAAGAAATGCGGCACCCATTGCAGTGGTTTCCAACTCTCGCGGACGCAACACGTTGACACCAAGTTGATTGGCTTGTAATTGCAGCAGAATATTCATTACGGCAGCACCACCATCTACGCGCATATCGATGACTGAGACTCCGGCTGCGCTCGACATGGCGTCAACCACGTCGCGTGTTTGGAAAGCAATGGATTCCACTACCGCGCGTGCAATATGGGCGCTTGTGGTTCCGCGTGTGATACCAAGAATTGCTCCGCGAGCATAAGGGTCCCACCATGGGCTTCCTAGTCCGGTGAATGCGGGGACGACTACAACGCCACCAGAGTTTTCAACAGATTCTGCAAGTGGGCCAACCTGCGATGCGTGATCGATGATGTTGATGCCGTCGCGTAGCCATTGAATTGCACTGCCGGTCACAAAGATTGCGCCTTCAAGTGCGTAGGTCGTTTCGCCTGTACCCAAGTCCCAAGCAACAGTGGTCAGCATGCCTTCAGTTGGAGGAGGGCATGTTGTTCCCACATTCATGAGTACAAAACTTCCCGTGCCGTAGGTGTTTTTACTACTTCCAGTTTCGAAACATGCTTGGCCAAATAGAGCGGCTTGTTGATCTCCGGCAATTCCAGAAATTGGAATGCCTGCAGGGATGCCGGAAGAGGCTGCTGTAAGTCCGGCACGACCGCTTGAAGGAACAACGGTTGGCAGCGCGTGCATCGGGATGCCGAACATCGCGCAAAGTTCAGTGCTCCACTGCATGGTGGTGATATCGAACAGCATGGTGCGACTTGCATTGGACCCATCGGTAACAAACGAAGCGCCTTGTGTGAGGTTCCAGATGATCCAAGAATCGATGGTGCCGAGAGCGAGTTGCGGGGTGATGGGAACATTGCCATGCATCAGCAACCATTCCATTTTTGATCCAGAAAAGTATGGGTCGAGAACGAGACCAGTTTTCGCGCGAACGAGTGGAAGTTCGGAAGTCAATTCGCCACAACGATCTGCGGTGCGACGGTCCTGCCACACGATTGCTTTTCCGTGTGGCTTGCCTGTGCTTTTGTCCCATGCAAGAACGGTTTCGCGTTGGTTGGTTATTCCTATTGCGGCAATTGGCGAATGAACTTGAGCAATGACGGCACTCAATGTGGCATGAACGGCTTGCCAAATTTCATTTGCATCGTGTTCT
>JALQUZ010000003.1 GCA_023263695.1 Ilumatobacteraceae bacterium | reverse complement strand
GGCTGATCATCCTCTCAGACCAGCTACCCGTCGTTGCCTTGGTAGGCCATTACCCCACCAACAAGCTGATAGGCCGCGAGACGCTCCCAAACCGAAATATCTTTCGTCAGTGAATCATGCGATTCTCCGACGTCATCCGGTATTAGCAATCGTTTCCAATTGTTATCCCAGAGTCTGGGGCACGTTTCTCACGTGATCCTCACCCGTTCGCCACTAAATCTTCCGGTGTATTGCTACACCATGGATTCCGTTCGACTTGCAGGTGTTAAGCAAGCCGCCAGCGTTCGTCCTGAGCCAGGATCAAACTCTCCGTCAAGAACTTCCTGTTTCAGTCAAATACTTGCGTATCGCAACTGAGCAGGTTGAATTCTGGAAAGTCCGCGTTGGTATTGTCAGCCTTTCGGCTTATCCGCACCAACGTTTCCTGACCAATCAGTAGCTCTACTGATTGATAATTGATTTTGTTGATTTCTCAACGATGTTTTGTTTGGCCGGATTTTCATCCGACCGGAATTGACAGACAGCAAAACTGCGATCCTTGCGGATCGTGTCCTACTGCCCGCACTGGCGTTCAGTCTTCTCTTTCGTTTTCAAGGAGCAATCACCTGGTGTTACTCGAGTTAATGAATTACTTCATCACTCGGTCATAACATTCGGTTGCCGCGCATGTGCCGATTCGTTGCAGAACAACAAACCTGCCCATGAGGCGGAGTGCAAATCTAGCGGGGGGAAATGGCCTGCGTCAACCTCCCTCTAAAGAAAAACCCTTATTTCTTTTGGCTTTGCGGAGACCTCGGGCACGCCACCTGGCCCACTTCATAGCCCACTTGGGTGTGCAGGCCTTTTAGCCCCAAACCCTTACACCGTATGGGTTTTATCCGGCAAAATCGAGCAAATGGTAGGCAGTTTTGCCCTTGCGCAGGAGCATCCAGCGTCCATGGAGCAAAGCGACCTTGTCGAGTTTGGCGTGTTCGTCCAGCTGTTCCCCGTTTGCGCGCACGCTTCGCTGCTGCAACAGCCGACGTGCTTCAGAGTTTGACGTTGCTAATCCTGTTGTTACTAACACGCCAATTGCATCGTGCAACACCGCTGTTCCCATTTGTGTCACATCAACTTCTTGTGCAATCAACTTCAACGTTGCTTCACTCGCAAATACCGGGTTCGCACCGAACAACACATCTGCGGCTTGCTCTGCAGCACTTGCTGATTCTTCACCGTGCAACATTGATGTGATTTCATTTGCCAATGTTCGTTGCGCAACGCGTTTCTCTGGACTGAGACGTTGCTCATTGAGAATCGACGCAACTTCTTCCATCGGTCGCAACGAGAACTGCGGCAACATGCGTTCGATATCAATGTCAGAAACTTGCATCCAGAACTGGCGGAATTGATACGGCGATGTTCGCTTCGCATCAAGCCACACGGCACCGTCTGCAGTTTTACCGAACTTCGAGCCATCTGATTTTGTTACGAGTGGCCACGTAAGTCCAAATGATTCACGCCCTAAACGCTTACGAATGAGATCAATACCTGCAGTGATATTGCCCCACTGATCGGACCCGCCCATTTGCATTTCACAGTCGAGGTGTTCGCAGAGATGACGAAAATCGTTGGCTTGCAACAACATGTAACTGAACTCGGTAAACGACAATCCATTTCCATCGCTGATGCGCGACTTCACTGAATCTTTTGCCATCATTTGGTTAACGGTGATGTATTTACCCACATCGCGCAAGAAGTCGAGCACAGGAACATCTTTTGTCCATGTTGCGTTATCGACCAACACCGCTTTGTTCGCACCAGAATCGAAATCGAGAATGCATTCAAGTTGACCCTTGATGCATGACACGTTGTGCGCAAGTGTTTCGGAGTCGAGCAGGTTGCGTTCTTCGCTGCGACCGGAAGGATCGCCCACCATCCCGGTTGCTCCACCTGCAAGAACCACCGGCTTGTGACCAAGCATCTGGAATCGACGCAAACTGATTTGGCCAAGCAGGTTGCCAACATGGAGCGAGTCCGACGTTGGATCGAAGCCAACATATGCAGACATCTGCGATGTGGTGCTGCGCTTTGTGAGTTCGGCCCTATCGGTGGAGTCGTGGATGAGCCCGCGCGAGGCAAACTCTTGAACTACGTCACCGAATTGAGCCATACAGAGATGTTAGATCGCGAGCGATGCGCGAAGTGATGCAATTACCGAAGCAAAACGAGCTCGTTGGTCGTCTGCTGCGTGCGGTCCTGCGGCTCCCGGAGAGGATCGAAGTTGTACTCCTACCCCAGTACCGATGAGTTGTTGTGCATTCTCATCGAATTCGGGTGAAGCAGCAACTAGTTGTTGCAATGATTGCGAACCCGACAATGCCTCTTGAACGAGTGCGCCAACAATTGCATGCGCTTGACGGAATGGAGTTCCCTTACGCACGAGGTATTCGGCCAAGTCGGTTGCGGACAAGGACTGCATATCGGCAGCAGCACGCATGCGATCGGCATTAAATGATGCCGTTTGGATCATGCCTGTGAGCGCACCAACGGCCAGTGAAACCTGATCGTACGAATCGAACAATGGTTCTTTGTCTTCTTGTAAGTCACGGTTATACGCAAGTGGCAAGCCCTTCAGCGTGGCGAGCAAACCCGTGAGATTGCCAATGAGGCGTCCAGCCTTACCGCGAGCAAGTTCGGCAATGTCGGCGTTCTTTTTCTGCGGAAGCATTGACGAGCCCGTTGCATAACGATCATCGAGTGTGGCGAATCCGAACTCCTCTGATGTCCACAGCACCCACTCTTCACCGATACGTGAGAGATGCGTGCCAATGAGAGCAAGGTCAAACAATGCTTCAGCAACGAAGTCACGGTCGGACACAGCGTCAAGCGAGTTCGCGAAACGATCGGCGAAACCCAATTCGCGTGCAGTGAAGTCTGGGTCAAGTGGTAACGACGAACCCGCGAGTGCACCTGCCCCCAGTGGTGAAACATCAGCACGCTTAATGGTGTGAATGAGACGATCAATGTCACGTGTGAATGCCCAGGCGTGCGCCATCAAGTGATGCGCAAGCAACACCGGCTGTGCACGTTGCACATGTGTGTAACCAGGTAGATACACGCCATCGGTGCCCCAACCTGCCAAATCCGCACGTTGTGTGAGCACCTCACAGAGAGCAATGAGACGAGTTGCAAGGGTCGCAAGTTCTCGTTTTGTCCATAAGCGCAGCGCAGTTACACATTGGTCGTTACGACTTCTGCCGGTGTGTACCTTTCCGCCAACTGGACCAGCGATTTGTGTAACACGACGCTCGATAGAAGTGTGAATGTCTTCTTCGCCGTCTACAAACTGAAAAGTTCCGTCGAGGAATTCGCTGGCAACTTGTTGCAACGCAGCTTCTATTTGAGCAACTTCAGATTGCGGCAAGATTCCTGCATGGCCGAGTCCTTTCACATGTGCGAGCGAACCAGCGATGTCGTCTTTCCACAAGCGTTTGTCGAACGACAAACTCTCGGTGAACGCCAACAGTTCTTCTGCAGGACCACTACTGAACCTGCCATGCCATAGTGGCTGAGAAACATTGTCGGTCATTTCGAACCTTTCGTTTTCTGCAGTCCTGCGAGTTTGCCAAGGTGCGTTGCAAGTTTCTTCGCTCCGGAGTCCGCTGCAGCGACACACAGCATTGTGTCGTCCCCAGCGACTGTCCCGATGAGACCGTGCAGTGCGGATCGATCGAGCGCCGATGCAACCACGTGGGCGCAACCAGGTGGTGTGCGAATGATGACAATCGGCTCGCTGATTTGAATGTCGGCGACCCATTCGGCAAGCACGCGACGCAGTTGCTCAAGCGGCGCGATGCGATCGGGCTCAAACTCCGGAATCGCGTATGCGGTCTCGCCGTTTGAGGTTCGCACCTTAACTGCGCCAAGCTCTTCCAAGTCGCGCGAAACCGTTGCTTGTGTTGCCACGATGCCTGACTTTTTCAACAACGAAACCAATTGCGTATGGCTCGTGACATCGTGATCGGAAATCAATTGGGCAACAGCACCTTGACGCTGAACTTTTGTTGTCATATTTGTACTCCCATAAGAAACGCGAGCACTCCACGTGCAGCGTGCATTCGGTTGTGAGCTTGCTGATAAATCTTGCTTTGCGGCCCATCGATGACCGACGGTGATACTTCTTGTCCGCGGTGGGCTGGTAAACAGTGCATGAAGATGGCGTTTGCTTCGGCAAGTGACATGATTTCGTTTGTTACTTCGAACCCAGCGAATACCGCTTCGCGTTCGGTTGATTCGCTCTCCTGCCCCATCGAAGTCCAGGTATCGGTGTGTACGGCATGTGCACCTCTCACTGCAATGGCAATATCGCGATATTGCTCTACCGAAGCTGCGCCAAGTTCTGTCAGACCCAACAACTCATTGTCTTGAGCGTCGTAACCTTCTGGACAACCAAGACGAATATGCATGCCAAGCATTGACGATGCTTCGCATAGTGATCGCGCAACGTTGTTGAAGTCACCAACATAGGTCAATGTTTTGCCAGAAAGATCGCCGAAGTTTTGTTGCATCGTCAGCACATCGGCAACAGCTTGCAGCGGATGAGCAAAATCGCTGAGCATATTGACTACTGGAACTGAAGAAACGGCTGCCATTCGATGCAACACGCTGTGATCAAACACCCGTGCACACAACATGGCGTGGTATCCAGACATCACGTTTGTAATATCTTCAACCGACTCGCGTACGCCCATTCCCACTTCTTCACCACGGGTATACACCGGATGCCCACCCAGCTGAACCACAGCCAATTCCATACTGTGACGTGTGCGATTGGAAGGTTTTTCAAATATAAGCGCAACACCTTTTCCATCCAGTGGACGGCCGAGTTGTGCAATTGGTGCTTCTGCGAGCGTCAGCACATTCTGTAGCTCTGCAACCGAGAGGTCGTATGCGTGCAAGAAGTTGCGATGCTTCATGACTGCACACCACTCAACACCGTGACAATGATGCCTACTGCCTCGCGAATTTCGTCTTCGGTGACGGTCAGCGGTGGCGCAAGACGCAGTGCTGTTCCCGTCACTGCATTGGTAACCAATCCGTTCTTCAACAATTGCAGCTGAACTTCCTTGGCATCGATTCCCTCTGCAAGCTCAACGCCAAGCAGTAGCCCGCGTCCGCGAACGGATGCAACTTGCGGAAGTGCTTGCACGAGGGTCGTCAGTAGTGCGCCCTTTTCCACTGCCATTTGCGGCGCATTAAGGCGTTGCATTTCCTTAATGGTTGCGCGCGCAGCAGAAGTAGCGATCGCTGTTCCACTAAACGTGCTGCCATGGTCACCAGGTTTGAACACCGAAGCAACTTCCTTCTTCGCCCAAATACCGCCGATCGGCATTCCATTGCCCATGGCCTTAGCCATGATCACCACGTCTGGCGAAATGCCATAGTGCTCGAAACCAAACCATGAACCAGTTCTTCCGTAACCGGTTTGCACTTCATCAATCATCAACAACACGCCACGCTCGCGGCAGATCTTCGCGGCAAACTTCATGTATTCCTGCGAAGCAGGGATTACTCCGCCTTCTCCTTGTACCGGTTCGAGCAACACTGCGGCAACGGACGCATCGACTGCAGCATCGAGTGCAGCAATGTCGTCGAACACCACATGCTTGAACCCTTGTGGCATCGGCTGAAATGGTTCATGCTTTGCGGGCTGTCCAGTTGCGGCAAGTGCTGCCAGTGTTCGTCCGTGAAAGCTTCCTAATGCACTCACAACGGTGTGTCGACCTCGACCGCCGAACTTACGAGCCAACTTGATTGCCGCCTCATTGGCTTCGGCTCCCGAGTTACAGAAGAACACCTGTCCTCCGCCGCCCAACAATTCATCGACAAGTACTGCTGTTTCGGTTGCAACAGGATTAGCAAAAAAGTTACTGACGTGCATCAACGTTGCAGATTGTTCTGCAATTGCGGCGGTAACTACCGGATTGCTGTGTCCAATCGAGGTGACCGCAATACCGCAGAGAAAATCGAGATAGCGCTTACCGTCAACGTCCCACAGCTGAGTACCCGAACCACGTTCAAACATCACCTGTGGAGGTCCGAATACGGGAATGAATGGGCAGTAGTTACCCGTTGTAGCAAAAGCGTGCGATGTCATTTCTTCCCTACTTCCTGTTCTGCAGTAATCATGGTTCCAACACCAGCAATCGTGAATAACTCGATGAGCAGTACGTGCGGAATACGTCCATCCAAAATGTGGCAACGTGAAACCCCACTGGTGATCGCTTCAACACAACTTTCCATTTTCGGAATCATGCCGCCGTCAATTGACCCATCAGCCATGAGTTGTGCAATTTCTGTTGCCGTAGTACGACGAATGATCGATGACGCATCGTCCTTGTTCGCGCGCAATCCTTCGATATCGGTGAGGTAAATGAGCTTCTCTGCACCAAGAGCAACAGCAATTGCTGCGGCGACGGTATCGGCGTTGACGTTGTACGCCTGACCAAGAGCATCCGAGCCGATGGTGGCGACAACAGGAACTGCGTTGTCTGCGATAGCGCTCTTCAACACCGTTGGATCCACAGAAGCAATGTCACCGACGAAGCCCAATTCAGGATCGCGTTGTGTGACACGCAACAAACCTGCATCCTGTCCGGACACACCAACTGCAGACGCACCATGCACATTGATTGCCGACACCAACTGCGGGTTCACCGTACCGAGCAACACCATGCTGGCAATTTCCACCGTCTCGGCATCGGTTACTCGTAGGCCATTGCGAAACTCTGGCTTTTTGCCAAGACGTTCCATGAGTGCGCTGATTTGTGGCCCGCCACCATGCACCACAACAGGCTTAATGCCAACTGCGTGCATGAGAGCGATGTCTTGTGCGAAGGTGCCTGCAGCATCTGCATCCGTTGCTCCGGCAAGCGCGTTACCGCCGTATTTCACCACCACTGTCTTGCCCGCAAATTGCTGAATATATGGCAACGCTTCAATGAGTAAAGCGCCGATCCGCTCATGCGATTCATTCATCAGTTCGCTCATGGATACATTCCCACCATAGAAAGCCCATCAAGTTCGTTTAAACCGAGCGCAACGTTTGCTGCTTGCACTGCCCCACCCGAGGCACCTTTTGCCAAATTGTCAAGCGCGCTAAGCACCATGACATATCCAGTGCGTTCGTCGTAACGCGCCGTGATGTGCGTGACGTTTGTGCCGAGTGTTGCCTTCGTTGACGGTGAGTTTTGCCCAACAACGACGAGCGGCTCTTTCGCATAAGCACGCGCAAGTACTGCTAATAGCGACGCGGTAGTTGGTGTTGTTCCGTCAGCTGGTCGCGCGTAGCACGTTGCCAGAATGCCGCGATTCATTGGCGCAAGGTGCGGCGTGAACAAGATCTGAGCACCAGTAATTTGCTCGATCTCGGGTGTGTGCCTGTGGTCGAGCAAACCGTAAGCAGTGAAATCTTCATCGACAGTGTTAAAGGAGTTTGAATGTTTCGCTGCACGACCCGCACCCGACACTCCCGACGCAGCATCAACTATGACGCCTTGAGGATCAATTACGCCTGCCTTCACCAGCGGAGCGAGAGCCAAACTTGCTGCCGTCACGTAACAACCTGGCGTTGCAATCAGTTTGGCGGTCTTCAACGCTTCCCGATTCAATTCGGGAAGCCCGTACACAGCACTGGCTACCAAATCGGGTTGAGAGTGCGTAAACCCGTACCACTGCGGATACTTCGACGTATCGGTCAAACGAAAAGCAGCCGATAGATCAACAACTAATTTCACTTTGTTGATTAGTTGAGGAACGAGCTCTAACGACGCCTCGTGCGGCAAGCCAAGAAACAAAACATCACATGCGAGAGCTTTTGCTAACTCAAATTCTTCAAACACCATATTTGGATATGTAGCTGCTAGCGATGGATACAACGATCGCGCCAGTGTTCCCGCTTGCGAATCGCCTGTTGCGTACTTCACTTCAAAGTGTGGATGTGAGGCGCAAATACGCAATAGTTCGGCACCAGTGAACCCAGATGCCCCAATAATGCCAACCGATATCATTGCATAATTATACAGTATGTCGCATAACTATGCAACGACCTAAATGGCTACCCCCGCAGGGTTGCGCCAAGCTTTTCGGCAGCGGCAATGCACTTTGCCCGCACTTGCGATACTTCCACATCGGTCAGCGTGCGATCGGGAGCCTGCAGGCGCAATCGATAAGCCAGACTGCGGGCATCCTCGCTCACGCCTTTGCCGCGATAGATGTCGAACAACGAAACATCAATAAGTAGATTGCCACCCGCCTGCCTGAGCGCTTTCACCATGTTGGCCGCAGGAACACTATTGGCCACAACAAAGGCCAAGTCAAAATCGCTAGAAGGATATTTGCTCACCACTTGCGCCGACTGCGGCTTTGGAACTTCGTTCAACACAACCGAAAGGTTGACTTCGAGGCTGGCGACGCGTCCAACTATTCCTGCATTAGCCAACACCGTTGGATCAATTTCACCAACCGAGCCCAGAACCATCTTCCCGCGCTTCAGTTGCGCACTGCGGGTTGCGTGATACCCAGCTGGCGGTTGGTCTTGAGCAAGTTGTGCCCCAACTCCAAGTGCCGATGAAACTTGACTCCATAAATCCATTGCGACCGATGCATCCGCTCCTGCGACCATGATGCACAACGATTCGAATTCATCGGGAAGCACATCTGTACCTTGCGGATACACGTGACCGATTTCGAAAAGCGAGATATCACGAATGCGATGCGACTGGTTGTACGCAATTGACTTCAGCATTCCTGGCACAAGGGAGGTGCGCAACACGCTCTCTTCAGTAACCAATGGGTTCGCCAATTTCAGCGCATTGTCTTCACTGAGCCCGACCTTCGCAAGATCGCCTGGCGCGAGGAATGGATTAGGCATCGCTTCGCTTGCACCGAGTGACACTACGATCTCGCGCAAGATGCGCCGGCGACGCTGCACATCGGAAAGTCGACCGTGAACTGGTGAAGTTGGAACGATTTTACCCAAATTGTCGTACCCATAATGACGCGCAACTTCTTCGACGATGTCAATCTCGATGTTGCAATCGTTGCGCCACGATGGAATGCCGACATCGACTACACCATCATTTGACGACTTCGTTACGGTGAAACCGATCGGTGCAAGTAAGTCTTCTAGCGCCTTTGCGCTGACATCAATTCCTAACACTCGCTTAATGGTGTTCAGTCGCACCAGTGTTGTTCGCACCTGAGCAGGCAACGCATCCGTGCGCACATCGGTTCCGCCCGAGTGAACAACGAGGTCTGGGCACGTGATGCGAAGCAATTCCGCGAAACGCGCAACAGCGAAATCTAGACCGTATGGATCGACTCCACGTTCAAAGCGCAACGATGCTTCCGTTCGTAGCGCGAGTCGAGTTGATGTTGCTCGCACCGCGTCTGGTTCAAAATAGGCAATCTCTACAGCAATTGAGGTCGTTGCGTCGGTAACTTCAGACTGCAACCCACCCATAATGCCGGCAATCCCAACGGGTTGATCTTGAGCGTTGCAAATCAGCAAGTCGCTAGCTGAAAGAGTCCGTTCAACCGAATCCAAAGTGGTGAACTGTTCGCCATCGCGAGCAAGACGCACAATGAAGCCGTCTTTCACCGCGTCGAAGTCGTAAGCATGGTTTGGTTGATTGAGCTCAAGATTCACGAGGTTCGAAACATCAACAACGTTATTGATCGATCGCATTCCAGCACGAGCAAGTCGTCGCGCAATCCAGTCAGGTGACTGCGTCACCACAATTCCCGTCATGACGAGCACGGTGAAACGACTGCAACGCTCTGGCGCCGAAATAGTCACAGGAACGGTCAGCGATTTGCCTGTTGATGATTGATCAATCTTTGGAAGAGTCAACTGCTTGCCCATACCAGCAGCTAGATCGCGAGCAACACCCAAGTAACCCGTGCAATCAGGTCGGTTCCTGGTGACGTCCAAATCGAAGACAACGTCTGAATCGACACCGAGAGCTTCGTACACATCAAGGCCAAGCGCTGTGCCCTGAGGAAGAATAAGTAAGCCACTTCCGTCTGAACTCAAACCAATTTCGGTTCCCGAGCACAACATGCCTTCGCTATCAATACCCAAAATTCCGCGCTGCGTGATGACGCGACCATCCGGCATGTTGGTTCCCAGTGTTGCCAGCGGGACGATGTCGCCTGCTTGCATGTTGGTGGCTCCGCACCACACGTGGCGTTCCACGCCATCGCCTGCGTCTACATACACGCGCGTCACTTTTGCCGCGTCGGGGTGCTTCTCCAGACGAAGGACCTTTGCCGTGATTACACCCTTCACAGGTGTTCCGACACGATCTACAGATTCAACTGCCAATCCAAGCTGAGTTATACGTTCGGCAATCGCATCGACATCGCTACCGAAGTCTGCAAACTCGTTCAGCCACGAATGCAAAATTTTCATGAGAACTGCCTCAAGAAGCGCAGGTCATTCGTGTACATCTCGCGAATGTCTTCTACGTTGTGGCGCTCCTTAGCCATGCGATCAATTCCGAATCCGAATGCAAACCCGGTGTATTCGTCGGGGTCGATGCCGCCAGCGCGCAACACGTTTGGGTGCATCATTCCGCAACCACCCAATTCGATCCATGCGCCGTTTGCTCGGCGAATATCAAACTCGGCACTCGGTTCAGTGAATGGGAAAAACGATGGTCGAAGTCGGCTCGTGAATTCGTTGCCAAAAAATGCCTTGGTAAACGCTTCGATGATTCCGGCCAAGTGCGCAAACGTGATGCCCTTGTCGACCACGATGCCTTCAATTTGGTGGAACACCGGCATATGAGTTGCATCAGGTGTGTCGCGACGGAACACACGACCAGGCATCACCGCATAAATTGGTGGCTTCCAGGTTTGCATCACGCGAATTTGTACGGGCGAAGTATGCGTACGCAACAACACCGAATTGGGCTCTTGGTCTGCAGACGTTGGTTCGATGAACATGGTGTCGAACTCACTGCGTGCAGGGTGCGTCTTTGGCATATTTAATGCTTCAAAGTTGTAGAAATCGGTTTCCACTTCTGGGCCTTCGGCAACCTGGAATCCAAGGCCGATGAACACATCTTCCAAACGCTGAGTCGCCTGAGTGACGATGTGGGTACTGCCCCGTCGCTTCGCGCTCACAAACTCGGACAAGTCCATGGCCTCAGTTGCAACTTGCTGTGCACGTTCTGCTTCAAGCAACGAGGACATGCGTTCGGCAATTGCTATTTCAATACTGTGAGCGCAGGCGTTAATGGCTTGCCCTGCCGATTTACGCTCGTCCGCATCTTGAATCTTGCCAAGCTGCGATCGCAACACGGTAAGCGCCGACTTCTTGCCTGCAAGTTCGGCCTGCACCCCGCGCAATGCCGCGGCGTCAGTTGCCCCCGCTATGGCCGAAAGGGCCTCAGTTTGAGCCTGCGAAATTTCGCTTGCAAGTGAGCTAGAAGATGACATTTCGTCTATTGACGCTAGTCGTTCCAGATTTTCGAAACGGGGTTAGTTTGCGCTGTCGCGCTGGTGTGCCACTTCAAAACACACCACCGTTGCTGCCATAGCGACATTTAAGCTTTCACTTCGACCACGGTGCGGAATGGTGATCCATTGGTCCACCAAATGGGCATCGTCCATGCCGTGAGCTTCGTTACCTACCACGATGGCGATTCTTCCCGTTAGGGATGCTTCTGTGAACGGCAAACTTCCCCGTTGCTCGTGCGATGACGTTCCAACAATAAAGAAACCGGCTTCTTTGACCTCGTCAATCGTGACGTCTTCAAAGACGGGGATGTAGAACATCGACCCAGCCGATGATCGAACCACTTTCGAGTTAAAGGCTTCAACCGTGCCTGGCGTGAGCACGACACCAGATGCGCCCGCTGCTTCTGCAGAACGGAAGATGGTTCCCAAATTGCCTGGATCAGAAATTTGATCAGCAATGACAATCCATTCACATGATGCAAGTTCTTCAACTTCGGAGACGCGACGTTCGGCAATAGCAATTACTGGCTGTGGCGTAGTGGTGCTAGCAACTCGCTCAAGCACTCCGTTTTCTAATTCGAAGGTGCGAGCGGACGTGCCAAGCACTGCCATTCCGCCAGGTGCAATGAATTGCTCCTCAATGTTCCAACCAGCACTGATCGCTTCAGCGATTAATACATGGCCTTCAATGACAAACGCATTGTCCGTAATACGAGCACTGCGGCGCCCAAGAAGGCGCCGCAGTCTCTGAATTCGTGGATGTGAAAATCCGAGGCGAGCGTCGCTCAGACGAGCGCTCCCTTGGCTGTTTCTACCAATTTCGTGAACGCAGCAGGATCGTGAACTGCGAGGTCGGCCATGATCTTGCGATCAACAGTTACGCCTGCCTTGTTCAAACCATCAATAAGACGGCTGTAGCTGAAGTCGTTCTGACGACAACCAGCATTGATGCGCTGAATCCACAAGCTGCGGAATTCACCCTTCTTTGCACGACGGTCACGGAACGCGTATTGACCAGAGTGCAATACCTGTTCGTTCGCCGAGCGGAACGTACGTGAACGGTCACCGTAGTAACCCTTCGCCTTTTCCAAAATTGCCTTGTGCTTCTTCCTTGCATGTACTGCGCGCTTTACACGTGCCATGTCAACATCCTTTCGTTAGTAACTACAAAAATTGAATTGAAAACTGATTTGATTTAGCGAAGGCCGAGGCAACGCTTGATGCGCTTCACGTCTCCGGAGTGCACATCAACACTTCCGTCCAAACGACGGGTGCGAGTTGATGGCTTGTGCTCAAACAAGTGCTGACGCATGGATTGCTGACGGCGAAGTTTTCCCGTACCAGTCAATTTGAAACGCTTCGCAGCGGTTTTTGATGTCTTCATCTTTGGCATGTTGTCTCCTGTTGCTTTCTGTAAATCTCTGTTTAACTCTCGGTCGTTGCTTGTTCTGGTGCTACCGGCTCCGGTGTTGCCTGCACAGTTGGCGCTGCTTGGGCTTGAGGAGCTGGTTTTGCATCTGATTTTTTTGGCACCTTCTTTTCTGGAGAGAGAACCATGGTCATGTTGCGACCTTCAAGCCTCGCGTGGGTGTCCACCTTGGCTACCGATCCCAATTGCTCGATTACTGCGTGCAAAATTTTGGTACCGAGCTCAGGGTGGGCAACTTCGCGTCCACGGAACTGCAAAGTGACTTTGACCTTGTGTCCTTCACGCAAGAACTCCTGCATGTGACGAACCTTGGTATCGAAGTCGGCTTTACCGATCTTTGGTTTGAACTTGACCTCTTTCATTGTGATCTGCACGGTCTTCTTGCGCGACTCTTTCAACTTCTGCGACTCTTCGTAGCGGAATTTGCCGTAGTCCATAATGCGACATACGGGTGGGTCTGCTTGCGAAGCGACTTCGACAAGATCGAGTTCTGCAACACGCGCTCTTTCAAGTGCGTCGGCAATGCTCACAATTCCAACCTGCGAACCATCTACGTCGACAAGACGAACTTCGCGTGCGCGAATTCGCTCGTTGAAGCGTGGCTCATTTGTTGGCGGTGCTATGGCTTTACTCTCTTATGCAAGTGGCGTTGCCTCCTATTTGTGGAGGTGAACATGTCGAGAAGTCGGCGGGCACGGCAGAGCCGAAGCGCCCGCAACGCAGAGCGTTGCGCTTGTGCGCACTCGACCCAAACGCACTCGACAGCTACTCGGCACCATTCACCGAATTACTGAAATCTGTGGTCAGGTGGAGGAAACTCGTTCCCCACTTGGGCTATTAGCGTAGCGGGCATGGCTGACAACCCAACCGCCCACTTTCCCGACGATTTTGAAGACAAGTTGCATGACGCCGAAGACGCGCTTGCACAAGCGCGGGCACGATTAGCCCAGACGCCCGCCAATGTGGTGGTGGTCAACCATGTGATGGGTTTGTATGAGCTTGCCGCCATTCACCTCTCGGCGCACCCTCCTCGCCTCGTGGAATCTGCCTTGGCAATCGATGCAGTGGCCTGCATTGTGGAAGGGCTGGGAGAACGTCTCGGCGAAGAATTCACCACACTCACCGAAGCGCTTGCCAATATCCGCTTAGCCTTCGTGCAAATTAAAGGAAATGTTCAGCCCAACTAGTTCGGAAGCTTTTCAATTTCTGAAGCTTCAATGAGCCCGAAGCGATGGGCAACAACGAATGACACGGACGCTCCAATATTGATGTCTCGTGTGCCGTCAACGATTTCAGCACAGTGAAATAGGTATTCCTGGCCACTCGACCAAATCATGCCAAGCCCGCGATCAAAGTCGAACTGTTCTACATGGCCGAGCAATCGCCCATCCACAGAATTCGACGACGACTTACTCATACGCGCAGGCTACCTGTCGCTAAACGCGCTTGTGTTCGACAGACGCGCGCCACGTGCCCATTCACTTGCCGGTATTCGCGGCTTTCCCTCCGGCTGAACACTCACCAGTTGCATCGAGCCATTGAGTGTTCCAACCAATACTTTTCCATCTTTGAACAAAATAGTTCCGACCGAAAGTTTTTCGCTTGTGCATCTCGCTTCGTGTACTTTGAATCGCTTGCCTTCAAAGAACGTGAAAGCATTACCTAAGCGAACTTGTCGACTGATGAATTCTGAGCTTGACGACCACGTGATGGCGAGATCGTCAGTTGAGATTTTTCGGGCAATCACCACTTCCCCAACTTGAGCCTGTTGTGAACTCACCCCATTGCTACAGATATCGATAAGTAACGGAATTGCAAGCTGACCAAGACGATCGCGTAGCCCTGTCACTGAGTCATCTTCGCGAATTTCGCACGGTGACGATGCAAGCACATCACCAGCATCTAGTTGCTCGACAACTTGGATCACACACACTGCAGTTGTGCTGTCACCTTCGAGAATTGCTCGCTCTACGGGAGCAGCGCCCCTCCAGCGAGGAAGAGCAGAATAATGAATATTGATCATTGGCACGTGTTGCAACATTTTGGTGGCAATGATGCTGCCGAATGCAACAACAACACCGAGCAATCCATCAGGATTCAATTTCAAAACGTCATTAATGTCGTGAGATACACGAATGTTCAATTCAAGCGCTGCTGTTTTTACGGGGTTAGCAGTGGTTTCCGAGCCTCTGCCCCTTCGCTTGTCAACTCCAGTGATGACCAGTTCAACCTCAAACCCGGCAGCAACCAACGCTCTTAATGGTGCAACAGCAATTTCCGGCGTACCGATATACACAATGCGCTTGGCGCGCTCGCGCGGCAGGGGCGCAAGCGATGTCACGAAAGTCGTAAGTACACCGGCTCGGCATCGGCTGAGCGCTCGCCAACCTTTGCGTATTCAACGATGGCAAGTTCGCGTTGATCGGGCAACATGCGATCAAACATCAGAACACCTTGCAAGTGATCAATCTCGTGCTGGAACAGCCGGGCAAGCAATTCGTCGGCTTCAATCTTGACTTCTTCACCTTCAAGCGTGTAGCCACTGACCAACACTTTTTTGGGACGAAGCATCTCGACATAAAGGCCCGGAATGGATAGACAGCCCTCGTCGTATACCCATTCACCCGATGACTCAACAATTTTGGGATTGATGATCACCTGCGGATCATCGTCAACGTCGTATACAAAAATTTGTTTCTGGACGCCAATTTGAGGACCAGCAAGCCCAAGGCCAGGAGCTTGATACATCACGCGAAACATGTCTTCAGCGAGATTTACCAACTTGCCGTCGATGTTGGTAATTTCATCGGCCTTTGCGGCCAAAACGGGGTCTCCATACGTACGGATGGAAGAACCCTTCTTGTTCGATGCTTGCGCCATAGCGTGTAAGGCTAGCGAGGCTTATGAGCGACGAGCAGTACTTCACCACCCAACCACAAGTTGCCTCTGTTGCACATACGAAGCAGCAGAATTTTGCAGTTCTTCGCGTGGCAGGCCGTGAACTCACGATTGGCACCGACCGCGGTGTGTTCTCGCGAAAAGGCATTGACCAAGGAACCATGGTGTTGCTTGAATGTGCAGCTCGTCCGCCAAGCACGGGCAACTTCCTCGACCTCGGATGCGGTGCCGGACCAATTGCACTGACGCTTGCGGCCTATTCTCCCAAGGCAACCGTGTACGCAATTGACATCAATGATCGAGCACAAGCTCTGACGCAGTCAAATGCGCAACTGAATCATTTGCCAAACATTATTGCAAGTGCCCCACACGAAGTAGATGAATCCATTCGTTTTGATGTGCTGTGGTCTAATCCACCTATTCGTATTGGCAAGCAAGAACTTCATACGTTGCTTTTGACATGGCTTTCGCGCTTATTACCGTCTGGCGAAGCATGGCTCGTCATCAATCGAAATCTGGGTTCCGATTCACTCGCCGTCTGGCTCACTGAACAGGGCTATGTAACTGAACGGTTAACCAGCAAACGTGGCTTCCGCGTTTTGCGCGTAACACCTACACACGCGCCGGATCAACCTGAACTTTCAGCCTGACTCCCTTTACTGCTTCTATTTCACTGAGCGCGTCTGCCAATTCTTGCCAGTCTGAAGCTTTCACCAAAAACGAGCCGTCGTTTGCTGCCGACACATGAACGAATACATTCTTTTGTAGTTCGTGAATCGCTTCATCAATATTTGTTCCCGATATCTGCGCGAGTGCACCAAACGGAGGTAGTTTCAAGAAGGCACGCATCTCTGAAACCGACTGCAGATATTGATCAATTCGAAGTGTTGCCATTGCCTGCAACACCGGACTATCAACGCTGTGCGTTTGCACCATGACTTTCCCGCCGAGTTCACTACGACCCACTAACCGTGCCGCATGCACTAATAGCGAGCCAACAATTTCTGAGGCGCGATAACGGGGTGCTGCCAGTTCCTGATCGATATCGAGAAATACCACTGTGTCGGCTTCATGTACGCGATGCAACGCGGCCTCTGTGCCAACAAATAGCATTTTCGATTGATCCACAGGAACCGCATCGTCTCCTGCGCCAGTCACTTCAACCACATCACCAAGTTTTCTTCCAGCAGCCTGTGCGATCTCTTCCCGCAACTTGCTCACTCCGGGTTTCAGTGTCAGAAACTTTGCAGACGAGCACTTCGTACACACCTGTGGACGCTGCGTCGAACAACGCGGGCACGAAAATTGAACATCGACACCAATTTCGACGGCAGCATCACACTGCGCACATCGTGCCAATGATTTGCACGACGCGCATGCGAGAAGACGAGCCCGGCCTTTGGTATTCAACACAGCAACGATGCGGCGCGAATGGTCGCGAAGTTCGGCGATGAATTCAGATGACAGTAAAGAATTTGACCACCGGTCATCTAACGTTCTGTCAATTAGCTGAATGTGCGGCCATTCTGAACTCGCCTCGCGTTCGCTGGATTTCAGAACCTTGTCACCTGCCCATGCCTTTGCAGTAACGCTTGGCAACGCCGACACCAATATGCAGGAGATATTCATCTGCTTTGCACGCTCAATGGCAACATCACGTGCATGCCACGTAGGCGTTCGCTCTTCCCGCAACGAGTCGTCGTGTTCATCAATAACGACAACACTGCGTAGATGTGGAACGCGACTAAACACTGCAGTCCGTGAGCCGATCACCACATCGACACCACCAGCTGCGGAGTCCCACTCGTCTGGCAACACCGCAACGGAAAACCCGTGACGCCTCAACGCTGATGCAAAGAGTCTCGCCCGCACCACCGTTGGAACAATGACCAAACTCGGTCCATGCAAGGCCGCCCCGACCATGATGTCGACTGGCGATTTCAGTGGACCTCGCTGCACCAACAGCGACCGTGACTCGCCCACCGCATGTGCAACTTCAATGTCTCCCGCGACCCTTATCTGTGCGCGGTGGTACCTGGCGGTTGGAAGTGATGAAACCAGCGTGTTCGGTGATGCAGCAACAAAAAATGCACGCAACCTTCCGCACCATCGATGGCTCGCCCACTGAGCAAGTTGAACCACATCGGCTGACGGACCAAACCCCAAGCGTTTGATTACCGTGCGCAACTTTGCAGACTCGACATCGGTAAAACCGCCGTCAGTAGAACCGATCTCCGTAACCCAACCTGGAACATTGCGTCCGTGCAGCGGAACACGCACGCGATCGCCAACAGCAATCACATCGTGAAGTTCTGACGGTATGAGGTAATCAAATACCTTGTCCACACCAGTCACGTCGGGAACAACCCGCGCGACGAGCGACATTTAGAGTTTGACTGCTGCTTTGAATTCCTTCAAGCGCGACAGCGTCTCCCACGTAAATTCTGGAAGTGCTCGACCAAAGTGACCGTATGCAGCCGTCTTGTTGTAGATCGGACGCTTCAAGTCAAGGTCACGCAAAATTGCAGCAGGACGAAGGTCAAATACCTGACGAACGGCGTCTTCAATTGCTACTTCGTCAACGGTGTTCGTTCCGAAAGTTTCTACCAAAATGCTGATTGGCTGAGCCATACCGATTGCGTAAGCAACTTGTACTTCGCAACGCGATGCAGCGCCTGCAGCAACAACATGCTTTGCTACCCAACGGGCTGCATATGCAGCAGAGCGGTCAACCTTTGATGGGTCTTTACCGCTGAATGCACCACCACCGTGACGACCCATACCACCGTATGTGTCAACGATAATTTTGCGACCAGTAAGTCCGGTGTCGGCATGTGGCCCACCCTTGACGAACTCGCCAGTTGGATTGATATGCACAGCGTATTTGTCGTTCTGGAACTGAGCGGGAATAACCGGACGAATCACTTGCTCAATGAGGTCTGGACGAATGACGGTGTCGCGAGGAGTTCCATCAGCGTGCTGAGTCGAAATCAGCACTGTTGACAATCGCACAGGAATTCCATTTTCGTATTCGAATGTGACCTGAGTTTTTCCGTCTGGACGCAAATATGGAATTGCTCCTGACTTACGAACTTCAGCAAGTTTTTCGGCCATGCGATGCGCAAGGTTGATTGGCAATGGCATGAGCTCTGGTGTCTCATTGCATGCATAACCAAACATCATTCCTTGGTCGCCAGCGCCCTGGCTGTTGAGTTTGTCTTCGCCGCTTTGACCGCTGCGTGTTTCTTCGCTCGCGTCAACACCCATAGCGATGTCTGAACTTTGCTCGTCGATTGACACGATGACACCGCACGTGTTTCCATCGAAGCCGTACAACGCGTTGTCGTAGCCAATTCCCTTAATCACTTCACGAGCAATTTTTGGAATGTCAACGTAAGCAGAGGTAGTGATTTCACCAGCAACAACACACAAGCCAGTAGTAAGCAGTGTTTCGCAAGCTACGCGACCATGTGGGTCTTCCGTCAAAATTGCGTCAAGGACTGCATCGGAAACTTGGTCAGCCATCTTGTCCGGGTGGCCTTCGGTAACGCTCTCCGAAGTAAAGGTGAATTTTCTCACAACTGCTCCATCTGTTGTGCCGCTTTCGCGACTCGTCGGTATGACGTGTAGAGACTAGTTGGTGCGTGCAGACCGAATGGCAACTACGGCGTTCACAATGGACCTGGCAATCGAACGCTTATCGGCGAGCGCTACTTCAACGGGCTCGGTTCCACGGGCGACCAAGGTCACGGCATTAGTGGTGTGTGCAAATCCGACACCTGCTTGGGAGACATCATTGGCAACAATGAGGTCGGCACCTTTACGGTCAAGCTTGGCTTGGGCATTAGCTACGAGATTTTCGGTCTCGGCTGCAAAACCAACCAGCACCTGGCCAGCCGGCTTGCTCTTGCCAAGGCCCGCCAAAATGTCGGGAGTGGCTTCAAGTTCAATTGATCCCAGATCACAGATGAGACCCGTTAGTGGGTCTTTTTTTAACTTGTGCATGGCCGCACGCACAGGCCGAACATCGGCAACTGCTGCAGCCATGACCACTACATCAGCCAACTTGGCTTCGGTGTTGACTGCATCCATCATCTGCTGCGCGGTTTCAACCTGCACGAGATTGACACCAAATGGTGTTGGCAAATCGGATGTGGAAATCAGCGTCACTTTTGCTCCGCGCGCAACAGCTTCGGTTGCTATTGCGTAGCCCTGCTTGCCAGTAGAGCGATTAGCGATCACGCGAACGGCGTCTATTGGTTCACGCGTTCCGCCCGCAGTAACGACTACATAGGTTCCATGCAAGTCACCAGGTGTGAGCAATTGCTCCACTTCTGAATATATACGTGGAGGCTCTGCCAATCGTCCGGCACCAACATCACCGCCCGCGAGTCGTCCGGTTTCTGGTTCAAGAATATGTACGCCTCGTCGACGCAAGGTCGCAATGTTTTCCTGCACCGATAGGTGTTCCCACATTTCGGTATGCATCGCTGGGCACACCAACACTGGTGCACGCGTGGCAATCAGAGTTGCGGTGAGAAAGTCGCTTGAAATACCTGCGGCGTACGAACCAATGACGCGTGCAGTTGCTGGTGCAACGACAATGAGATCTGCTCGCTGGGCAAGTCGAGTATGCGGAATTGGATTTGCGTCATCCCACAACGTGGTGTGCACTGGCTCGGAAGCAAGCGCAGACAGTGTGGTTTTACCAATGAAGTGTTCAGCGTCTGCAGTCATGACCGGTGCAACGTGTGCACCTGCATCGACTAACAGCCGACAGAGTTCAACAGCTTTGTACGCGGCGATGCCACCAGAAACACACAACACAATGTGCTTTCCGCGAAGCGACATGGCTAGAAATCAGTTCTCTCGCTGATGCGAGAAATGAACTACGCGTTTTCTTCTGAGGCTGGTGCTTCGTCAACTGCAGACTCGTCAATCGAAATTGACTCAACTTCCGCAGCCGGCTCGTCAAATGCAGCAACGACATCGTCGGCTGCATCGTCAAGCATTTGCGCATCAAGTTCGGCTTCAATGGCTTCGTAATCTGCCATTTCAACGCCGACGATCTTGTCTGCAGCAATCTCTTCAAAGCTGATGGACAACGGCTTGCGTGAAGTGGAACTGACCTGTGGTGGAACCATGGTTCCAAGTCCTTCGCCGAGCTGATTGAAATATGAGTTGATTTCGCGTGCACGTCGTGCGGCCAAGGTGACCAGGCTGAACTTGGAATGCGTGCGGTGCATCAAGCTCTCGAGTGGCGGGTTCATCATGGTGTCTTCAGCAACCACAGGGGGTCCTTTCGCTAGGGCGATAATTCTACCCTTCTAGCCGCGTTTTACCCGCTCCTTGGCAATGAGTTCCAGCATGTCATCCACGGTTTGGGCGAGATCATCATTGATCAACACAAAGTCAGCCAAAGCCTTGCCCACCGGTTCTTCCTCTTCGGCCTTTTTTAGCCGCTGCTCCACCTTGTTGTCAGCGTCTCCCCGACCATGCAAACGAGCTTTTTGCTCCTCTCGCGATGGTGGAAGTACAAACAGCAACAGAGCTTCTGGGTGCTGTTGCTTCACTTGCTGTGCGCCATCCACTTCAATTTCGAGCACGATGTCGCGTCCGGCTGGCGCCTCTGGGTTGGGAGTTCCATACAAATTACCGATGAACTCGGTCCATTCTAAAAATCCGTTTGCATCGATGCGCTGCTGGAATTGTTCGCGCGTCACAAACTTGTACGCATCAGGTGCTTCACCTGGTCGCTGTTCACGTGTTGTCCATGAGCGGCTCAGCCATAACCGTAAATCACGCTTCACCAATTCTTCAACGATCGTGCTCTTGCCCACTCCACCCGGCCCGGAGACCACGACGATGAGCGACTTGCTCACGAATGCAACGCGGCTTTCAATTGCTCAACTTGTTGCGTTGTCAGAGAGCCGATGTTGCATCGTTCAGCAATATCGAGGTCTGCCATGATGCGTCGCGCGCGAACTTTGCCAACACTTGACTCAGCTTCCAATGCCTTCACCACATATACATACGACTCGGCGGTACTGCGTTTGCTCTCATCAAGCGAGATCACGTCGATAAACGAACGCCGCCCAGAAGCAATCTGCTGACACAAATTGGCAATCTCTTGCCGCAATTCGGTCAATAATGCGGGCGACATAGAAAGATTTTAGCGGCTCAGAGCGCGCGTAACCCGCCTCGATGAGCAAGTCCAACAATTTCTGACCACTCATTCACTCCGTGACGCTTTGCCCAACTCTTCATTTCACGTTGGATACGTGTCATTGAACGAGGTTCAGCAAAGTTTGCGGTGCCAACCTGCACAGCACTTGCCCCAGCAAGCATGAGTTCAATTGCTTCCCATCCACTGGTCACACCACCTGCGCCAACAATGGGCAGGTCGGGAACATTCGCTGACACTTCGTAGATGGCGCGCACGGCAATGGGGTGCACTGAACGCCCAGACAACCCACCACCACCGTTACCAAGAGATGGCAAACCAGTTGCTGCATTCATGGACATGCCAAGTGCGGTGTTCATGAGCGTGACTGCTTGTGCTCCACCACGCTGGGCCGCACGTGCGCCTTCAATAACGAGGTGCGTGTTTGGACTGAGCTTTGCCCAGGCTGGAACGCCTTCGATTAAGGATGCACGAACAATTTCTTCAACGAGGTGAGGCTCGTGAGCAAAGATGGCGTGCCGAGCCGAACCATCGGTTGCAGACTTTGTATTCGGACATGACAGATTGATTTCGATTGCAGAAAGATGTTTGGCAACCGGTTGCAACATCGTTGCGGCTTGTACATAGTCGTCTACGCCGAACCCCCAAATGCTGACCACGATGTTTGCACCAACAGCAAGTAGCTTCGGCAGGTCGCGCGCAATCCAGTACTCGATACCGGGGCCTTGCAAGCCGACAGCATTCAACATTCCGCCTGAAGTTGGTGAAAGTCGCGGCGAAGCGTTACCTGCCCATTCAAAATGTGCGAGTGACTTCACCACGAAGGCACCAAGCGAACTCAAGTCAACATAGCGATGCAATTCTGTGCCGTGGCCTGCCGTTCCCGAAGCGTTCATGATTGGCGATTTCAAGGCAACTGACCCGACGCAAGCCACGCTGCTAGAGATCGCCGAATGCTTACTCACCTACCGTGGTACTCCTGCAGAGACTTAACGGTGAGCGGTTGCAACTTTTGTTCTGCCAAACCTTGCACAGCGGCCAGCGCTGCATTGATGGTAGTTACTGATGACACGCGCCAGATGTTTGCGGCCTTGCGAATTGCTTCGCCGTCCGAGTGTGCACCGCGACCACGAGGAGTGTTGATGACAAACTCAATTTCTCCGCGTTCAATGAGGTTCACTGCATCGTCGGCGATGCTCCCCTGCGACTGTTCCGAAACTTTGCCAACCACTCTGTCAACGGGGTACCCGAAACGTGAGAGGTAGTCGGCTGTGCCAGAAGTTGCAGCAATGCCCAATCCAAGTTCACGCAATCGCTTCGCAACGACAAGTCCGCTTGGCTTGTCTTTGTCATTCAGTGAAAGGAACACCATTCCCGAAGTAGGCAAGGTTGTGCCCGCTGCAGATTCGGCTTTAATAAATGCCCGTCCGAATGTGCTGTCAATACCCATGACTTCGCCTGTTGAGCGCATTTCTGGTCCGAGTGCTGTGTCGACTCCTGGGAAGCGATTGAACGGAAGCACCGCCTCTTTCACCGATACATGTCCGAAATTGGTTGGTGGTTTCAACAATCCTTCAGAGCGAAGTTCGGCAAGAGTTGCACCCAGCATTACTCGACTTGCCACCTTCGCCAAGGGCACACCCGTTGCCTTAGCAACGAATGGAACCGTGCGGCTGGCGCGAGGGTTCGCTTCAATGACATACACCGTCGACCCAGCAACAGCGAATTGCACGTTGAGCAAGCCAACCACTTTTAGGGCGCTCGCAATAACTCGCGTGTACGACTCAACTGCTTCAATAATCCACGGCTCAAGCGTTGGAGGCGGAATTGCGCAAGCAGAGTCACCAGAGTGCACTCCTGCTTCTTCCACGTGTTCCATTACGCCGCCAATGAGCACTTCGCCACTGGAGTCGCGAATGGCATCAACATCAATTTCGGTTGCATCATCAAGGAAGCGATCGATGAGGACCGGGCGTTCAGCAGACAAACCACCCTCTCTTCCAAGAGTTCCGGCGGCAGCCAGTTCGTTCATAGCCCGTTGCAAGTGCGCCTCGTCGTGCACAATTTGCATTGCTCGCCCACCAAGCACGTAGCTCGGACGCACAAGAACTGGGTAACCAATGCGCGATGCAATGGTTTTTGCTTCGTCAAATGTGAGTGCAGTTCCGCCAGGTGGCTGCGAAATTTTCAACTCTTCGCACAACGCGCTCCACTTCTTACGGTCTTCAGCAAGATCAATGGACTCAGGAGATGTTCCTGCGATGAGCTCTGCAGGAATGTAGTTCGCCAATTTCAATGGCGTTTGCCCACCGAGGCTCACAATTACTCGCGGCGGAGTTGTTGAAGCCTTGATTTCCGCCTGAATGACATTCATCACGTCTTCGCGTGTCAATGGCTCGAAGTACAACCGATCGGATGTGTCGTAGTCGGTAGACACTGTTTCTGGGTTGCAGTTGATCATGACCGTTTCAAATCCTGCGTCGCGAAGCGCGAAGCTTGCGTGCACACAGCAGTAGTCAAATTCAATTCCTTGTCCGATTCTGTTCGGGCCACTTCCCAAAATGATGACGCGCTGTTTTTCCGAAGGACGAACTTCGTTTTCATCTTCGTATGTTGAATAGTGGTACGGAGTTTGTGCAGCAAACTCGGCGCTGCATGTGTCGACGGCTTTGTACGTCGGAATGACTCCAGCCGAAATTCGAGCGTGTCGAACGTCGTTTTCATTTACCGACCAGATGTATGCCAGTTGTGCATCGGAGAATCCGAGTCGCTTCGCACGTCGCCAACCACGTACCGACATTGCAGACATTGCGGTTTGGCTGAGCACTCGACGTTCTTCCACGATCGTAAGCATCTGGTCGAGGAACCAGTGATCGATTTTGCAGGTTTCGTAAATTCGGCCAAGGTTGATTCCTCGGTAAATGGCTTCGCCCACATAGAACAAACGTTCCGGGGTAGGAACTCCAGCAGCCACAAGAACTTCGTCATCGCTCATGGTGCGATAATTCAATTCGGCTGGATCGCAGTTCAGTCCCATGCGACCGTTCTCTAACGAGCGCAACGCCTTTTGCAAGCTTTCCGCAAAGGTGCGACCAATGGCCATTGCCTCGCCAACGCTTTGCATTTGCGTGCCGAGAATTCCACTGGTTCCCGGGAATTTTTCAAATGCCCAACGCGGAATTTTGGTGACTACATAGTCAATGGTTGGCTCGAAACTGGCGGGAGTCTTTTTCGTAATGTCGTTAGAAATTTCGTCGAGCGTGTATCCAACTGCGAGTTTTGCGGCAATCTTCGCGATCGGGAAACCTGTTGCTTTCGACGCCAACGCAGAAGATCGCGAAACTCGAGGGTTCATCTCGATTACAAACTGATCGCCGGTTACTGGGTTGACAGCGAATTGCACGTTCGATCCACCGGTTTCAACACCAACACGGCGAATGCACGCAAACGCAGCGTCACGCATTTCTTGATACTCCACATCGGACAATGTCATTGCTGGAGCCACGGTGATGGAGTCTCCAGTGTGCACACCCATTGGGTCCACGTTTTCGATAGAGCAGATAATGACGCAATTGTCTGCGCGATCGCGCATTACTTCAAGTTCGTACTCTTTCCACCCTGCGATTGATTTCTCAATGAGCACTTCGCCAATTGGACTTGCAGAAATTCCTGTTGACACTACGGTACGGAACTCTTCTGGCGTGTGAGCAATCCCCATGCCTCGTCCGCCAAGAATGTACGCAGGGCGAACGATGAGTGGCAAACCGATTTCTTGGCGCACTACTTCTGCTTCATCCAAGCTGCGAGCAACGCCACTTTGCGGAACCTTGAGTCCAATTTCCAGCATGGCAATTTTGAACTTCTCGCGATCTTCTGCAGTTGCAATTGCCTCGGCGTTTGCACCAATCAGTTCAGGTTTGCCAGGCACTCCGACAACACCTTTTTCGAACAGCGCCATAGCGAGGTTCAATGCAGTCTGTCCACCAAGTGTTGGTAACACCGCATCTGGCTTTTCGCGTTCGATGATGGCTTCTAATACTTCGGGCGTCAGTGGTTCGATGTATGTGCGATCGGCAAAGTCTGGGTCGGTCATGATGGTCGCAGGGTTTGAGTTAGCCAAAATGACTCGGTAACCCTCTTCTTTCAATACACGACACGCTTGCGTTCCCGAGTAATCAAACTCGCATGCCTGACCGATGACAATCGGGCCAGAGCCAATAATCAAAATGCTGTGTATGTCAGAACGCCGTGGCATTATTTCGCCTCCATCAGTTGGCGAAACTCATTAAAGAGATATCGAGAATCGTGTGGCCCTGGCCCAGCCTCTGGGTGATATTGCACGCTGAACGCACGTGCATCTCGCACTGCCATTCCTTCATTGGTGAGGTCGTTCAAGTTGGTGTGCGTAATGTCGGCAATTCCGCTTAACGATTGTGGGTCGACGCAGAAGTTGTGATTCTGGCTGGTGATTTCAACACTGCCTGTGCGCAAATTGCGAACTGGATGGTTTGCACCGTGATGACCAAAGGGAAGTTTGAACGTTGTACCGCCAAGAGCCAAGGTCAGCAGCTGATGTCCGAGGCAAATTCCGAATACCGGCATGCCACCGTCGACAAGAGAGCGAATGTGTTCTGGCGCACCAACTACTGCTTCAGGGTCTCCTGGGCCATTCGACAAAAACACACCATGAGGTGCAAGCGCCCGAACTTCATCGGCAGATGTTGATGCAGGAACAACGGTGACCGTAGCGATTTCGCTAAGACAGCGAAGAATCGTTGACTTGATTCCAAAGTCGTACGCCACCACTTTGTAATGTCCGGATCCAATGACATACGGAGTCTGTGTAGTTACCTGATCGACAAGTTGCACTCCGGCAGTACCAGCTTCGTTTTTTGCTGCTGCCAACAACGTTGCATGGTCCGCAGAACCAAAGGCACCTGGCATTGCGCCGGTATCACGCAAAATACGAGTGAGCCGACGAGTATCGATACCAGCGATTCCGCTGACACCCATGTTTGCCAAATAGGAATCCAACGAGTGATCGCTTCGCCAGTTACTTTCGCGACGTGCCTCTTCGCGAACAATGACACCGCGAGCATGTACGCGCGATGCTTCGTTATCCCGTGGAGTCGTTCCGTAGTTGCCAATGTGTGGAGTGGTGAACGTAATAATCTGCCCTGCATACGAAGGGTCGGAGATGACCTCTTGATAGCCGGTTAATCCGGTGTGGAACACCACCTCGCCACTGGAAACTCCACCTGCACTTACCGCACCAATGAGTTCACCTTCGAATACCGAACCATCGCGCAACACCAGCTGACCGTCACGAATGCTCATCGCTGTGCCACGCCTTCGTTCACCACTACTTCTCCTTCAAAAATCGTGTGTCTTACTTTGCCACGAAGTGATCGTCCTACAAAGGGAGTATTGATGCTCTTGCTCGCTAATTGTGTTGGGTCAACACTCCAATGCGCATCTAAATCCACGACACTCAGATTGGCAGGTCGACCCACTGCAGCAAGCATCCCGTGGCGATCCGACAATCCGGCGATCCGTGCCGGATTCGTGGACATGACGGTGGCGAGTTGAGCCGCAGACATTGGCACCACCGAGAGCACGACGCCAAGCGCGGTTTCTAGTCCGAGCATTCCTGGTGGCGCTTGATCTAACGGCAATTCTTTGTCGCGGCGAACGTGTGGTGCATGATCGGTAGCAACGGCATCGATGGTGCCGTCGAGCAATCCCTCTTTCAGCGCTTCGATATCAGCCGCTGATCGCAATGGCGGATTCACCTTGTACGTGGGGTCGAATGACTTCAGCAATTCTTCGGTCAGTGACAGGTGATGCGGAGTTACTTCGGCGGTAATTGGCAGGCCAGACTTCTTAGCTTCGCGCACCAAGTGCACGCTTCCCGCAGTTGACAAATGCAAGAAGTGAATGCGAGCACCTGTGAGCTTGGCCAATTCAATATCGCGATGCACCATGAGCTCTTCTGCAAGTGCTGGCCAACCAGGTACACCCATTTCGCTCGAGCATGAGCATTCATTCATCACCGCTCCTGCAGTAAGTGCAGATACTTCGCAGTGTTGCGCAAGGGTGATCCCCAATTCGCGCGAGTATTCCATTGCTCGTCGCATGATTGCCGGGTCTTGTACTCCCGATCCGTCATCGGTGAAGATCGTTACGCCATTACGAGCCATGTCGGCCAGTGGCGCCAATGCAACACCTGCGCGGCCAACGGTGATGCAACCGCTTGGAACCACTTCGAGCAAGCCAGCACTTCGCCCTTGTGCACGAACGAATTCGATGATGGGAATGGAATCTTGTGCAGGAGTGGTGTTCGGCATTGCAACGAGTGCGGTGTACCCACCCTTTGCCCCTGCGCGACTTCCCGTTTCAATCGTTTCGGAATCTTCTTTACCTGGTTCACGCAAATGTGTATGTAGATCGACAAAACCAGGCAGCACATGGCAACCGACTGCACTCAGCACTACATCTCCAGCAGAAGCCGTAATGGTGTCAGCCAGTTCTGCAATCACGCCACCTTCAATGCGCACATCGAGACGTTGTTCTCCGCTGTCAGTCAGCACCGTCGCACCAGAAATAATCACGCTCACGCAGCACCTTCTTCCTTCAATGAATTCAATTCCCCGCCTCGTGCAAGCACATCGAAAAGCACAGCCATGCGTACTGACACACCGTTGGCTACTTGCTTGTGGATCAACGAGTTCGGCAAATCTGCTGGGTCAACATGCATTTCAACTCCTCTGTTCATTGGGCCGGGATGCATAACCACCGCCGATGACTGCAACCTCTGTGCTCGCAGATCAGTTAGACCAAATCGGTTTCCGTACTCACCCAGATTCGGAATGAGTCCTTGGTCCATTCGTTCGCTTTGTAAGCGCAACATGTACAACACGTCGGTGCTAGCGATGACTTCGTCGAGAGAATGCGACACACGAATCGGCCATTGCGCAGTGTGGGCCGGCAGCAATGTTGGCGGTGCAACGAGTGTGACCTGAGCACCAAGCATGGTGAAGGCTGCAATATTGCTACGAGCCACGCGGCTGTGCTTGATGTCGCCAACAATGGTGACATGAAGACCATCAAATGAGTTGCGACCAATGGCTTCGCGAACGGTGTAGCAATCCACCAGCGCTTGCGTTGGATGTTGGTGCGCGCCGTCGCCTGCATTGATAATTGATGCATTTGTCCACTGCGCTATTTGCCAAGGCACCCCAGCCGACTTGTGGCGCACAACAAATGCATGCACGCCCATGTCAGTAATGGTTTCCACAGTGTCGCGCAGACTTTCACCCTTATTCACGCTGCTCGTGGACACGCTGAACGTCATCGTTTCTGCCGACAATCGTTTTGCCGCGGTTTCAAAACTCAGTCGCGTACGCGTGGAGTCTTCAAAGAACAGACTGACCACGGTCTTGCCGCGCAGAGCTGGAACCTTCGGAATTGGCCGACGATTAATTTCTGCCATTTGTGCAGTGTTCTCCAGCAAACGCAACAAGCCTTCTTTACCGAGTTCTTCAATCGATCGAAGGTGTTTCACGACTCCACCGCCGTCACTACTACGCCATCAATGGAAACATCCACTTCGTCGCTTACTTGCGTGGGAATGTTCTTGCCCACGAAATCGGGACGAATCGGCAATTCTCGATGACCTCTGTCCACCATGACAGCAAGTTGCACAGCACGAGGTCGACCAAAATTATTCAGTCCTTCAAGAGCGGCGCGCACCGTGCGACCGGTGTACAGCACATCGTCAACCAGCACCACAACGGCTCCGTTGATGTCGAAAGGGATCTCACTAATTGCTCCAGGGACAATTGGACGCAGACCGATGTCGTCACGGTGCATTGACACATCAAGAGATCCATTTGGAACAACAAGGTTTGGTTCAATGTAAGCGATTCGCTCCGCAAGCAAGTCCGCGATCCATGTTCCACCGCGTTGCAATCCAACAAGAACTACGTTGTGTGCACCGTGATTACGTTCAACAATTTCGTGAGCAATACGACTAATCGCTCTACTGACGTCGGGGCCAGACATGACGGCCTTACCTGACGTGCCAATTGGTACTTGATTCATTCATTCCTCTCGTTCGAACCTCACGGGGTTCAATTAACGACGATCTCACGATAGCAGTATTTCGGTAACCGAAAATCAGTTGCGCTGGTACACCACCCACCAACCATTGTCATCGACAACGTGAAAACGAGCTTTTTCGGCATTCCACACTTTTTGGGCAGCTGCGTCCATATTCACGGGCAGAATCACGTACTCAACCGCGTCAGCACCAGGCAGTCGATCTCCACCAGCAAATACATCTGGCCCATACAAATTCCGAATGAACGGATTGGGGAACGAATAGATCGTCACCCTGCGCGCCATGTGAGCGGTCAGCGAGTGATACGCGGCGACAACGGCATCATCTGGCACATGACTCATGGATTCACGAGCAGCAACGACTGGAGGCATGTCCGAAGTCCACGAAGTGGTGGTGGTTCGTGCAAGAGGAAACGGTGACCAGAGATACCCACATACCAGCGAAGACACAACAATGAACGCACTCGCCCACCTGCGAGCAGGACGAGAGAACTTGCCAAGCGCCCAAGCCGTTCCCATCACGATGCACGGCACAATGATGATCGAATAGTGGTAATGAATTTGGTGCTGATACCAAAACGTGCTGACCACATTGGACGCCAACATCACAACGCCAACTGCAGCAAGGCTTGGCTCGTACAAAAAAACGAAACCCATCGGCGCAAGCATTTGCCACACATATGCTGGGCGATCTTCACTCCACAAATACGAAAGCAGTTTTTTCGGTTGTGTACATGCTGTTTTCAACAAACCGCCAACTCCACCAAATGGAATGCGCCAGGAATTTCTAAACACCACTCCCGTAAAGCTGCGCATCACCACAAGGAACATCGCAGCCATCGTGGCAAATGACGCCACGCTGGTGATTAGCCCACGCCTTCGATCGGCTTTGGCAGCAACCCACAGCCCAAGTGGAATCAGCACAAAGGCAACGTCTTCCTTTACCGACAGTGCGAGCACAACAGCCACCCAATACCAACGCCACTTCCCTGCGTACGCCGCCCAAATTGCCAGCGCTACAAACGTGCCAAGCGCTGCATCCGGATGAAAATTCTCAAGATTTGTCCAGCCAATGGACGGATGCATCAGGTAAACGGCGGCCATCACCGCAGCAAGGGGTTCGCTTCTCAGCCGCTGTCGCGAAAACCAATACACCGGCAACGCACCAACTGCCACCACTACCGATTGAACGATGAACAACAACGACGTTGTGGAGAAGATCCAATACAGCGGAACAAGCAGCACAAGTATGAACGACGAATGATCACCGAAAAGATTTCGCCCCATCAGGGTGACAAATGGAGCATGACCTCTCGACAGTAACCAAATGCCCTGGTCATACAACCCGAAATCGAATGCAGAAGTTCCAAGACCGTTGTGAACACCTACGGTGCGCTGAGAAAAATACACCGCGTACAGCACCACCATGCACCACACGCTGACGGTGGATGCAGAAACACTTCTTTTTATTGGCGGACCTTTTTGGCAATGGTTGACAAAATGCCGTTCACGAACCGACCCGACTCGTCGGTCGAGAAAGTCTTTGCCAACTCGACAGCTTCATTCAAGATGACCGCTGTTGGAACGTCTGGACGTGACTTCAATTCAAAGATTGCAATTCGCAACACAATTAAATCGATCACGGGCATTCGAGCCAATGTCCAACCAATTGCATTTTCAGCAATGATCTCATCTGCAATTGCAGTCACACTGTCGACTCCTGAAACAATTTCAAGTACTAAGTCGTCAACTGGAAGAACCTGTGATTCAACAACAGAAGCACCAGTTGCACTTTTGGCGTGAGCTTCGTACAACAAATGCAACGCACGCTCGCGAGCATCCGAACGAGCGTCGTTACCCGCCGAACGGGAAGATCGGCCGGTTGACATGGTCAAACGCGTGTGATGTAGTCGCCGCTACGTGTGTCGACTTTGACGCGGTCACCAATGTTGACGAACAAAGGAACCTGAATAACTTTTCCTGTTTGCAATGTTGCCGGTTTACGAGCACCAGACACGCGGTCACCCTGAATACCAGGTTCGGTGAGCGCAATTTCCAATTCTACCGAAGCAGGAATTTCAACACTCACAATTTCACCTTCGTACGTAGCGATGATCGCTACTGCGTTCTCGATGAGGTAGTCGGCGGCTTCACCGAGCGCTGCTGGCTTGATATTCACCTGGTCATACGACGACTGATCCATGAACACATACTCTTCGCCGTCCTTATACAAGAACTGCATGTCGCTCTTTTCAAGAATTGCTTGCTCTACCTTCACACCTGCATTGAAGGTTTTTTCAAGCATGTTGTTGCTACGCAGGTTACGCAACTTGGAGCGAACAAAAGCTCCACCCTTACCTGGTTTCACGTGCTGGAATTCCACCACCGTGTACAGGGTGCCATCTAGGTTGAGGGTAATTCCGTTCTTTAGATCGTTTGTCGAGATTGCAGGCACAGGATGTCCTTCGGAGTGTGAGTAAGAGTGGTACTTCCGGCCGCGCGTACGAGGAGCAAGTCCTCTATTCGCACGCCACCGAGACCTACACGATAGACGCCTGGCTCCACAGTCACCACCTCTCCTTCGCGTAACGGCTCATCTGACTGTGCACGAAGCCAAGGTGACTCATGAATTTGCAGACCAACGCCATGACCTGTTCCGTGAACAAACTCGGGACCAAACCCAGCTTCGGTGATCCACTCTCGACAAATGCGATCAATTTCACTCGGCAAGACTCCCGCTTTCACCGCTGCGACTCCTCGCGATTGTGATTCAGAAACCACGTCAAACATGGTCTGCAAAACAGGATCTACATTGCCGAGTAAATACGTGCGAGTCATGTCCGAGTGATAGCCGTCCACCAAGCCACCGACATCGATCACCACTGAATCTCCTTCGCGAAGCACTTGATCGGTTGGCCGATGGTGTGGTCTTGCGGCGTTACTGCCAGCAGCCACAATCGTCTCGTAACTTGGGCCATCTGCTCCGTGGCGACGCATGCGATATTCCAATTCGTCGCGCACATCTCGTTCGGAAATGGGCTCACTCATTGAACGCAGTAATACGGTGCGCACATCATTCAGAGCCTTGTCGGCCGTTTGTGCAGCAAATGCAATTCGCTCAACCTCTGCATTGCTCTTGGTGCGACGCAGTTCTTCGACCACTCCACTCACTGGAAACAGCTCTTTGCCAATCGCAGATACATAGCGTGCATGAGATTCAACAGAGAGATCTGCAGCCTCGCAAACGCAACGTGCATCACGAGCGAGCTCTACTGCAACTGCTTCCAATGTTGCGGCTGCAGTTCGCGCTTCCACAATGCGCACCTCGGCACCTGCTTCGCGCACTTGACTGTGAGCTTGCTCGACATATCTACCGTCGGTAATCAGCACTGAATCATCGTGGCGACAAAGCACTACTCCAGCAGATCCGGTGAATCCTGTGAGGTAACGAATATTTTCGTTCGATGACACCACCATCGCAGTAGCCGAAAATTTTTCGCCAACGAACTGAGCAACCGCATTCAATCGCCCATCAGATCGCAGCGGTTGAAAGTGTGGACGCGACATGTTTGCGCCTGCTACTTATTTATGTGCAAGCAAGCGTGCGACAGCCTGGATGGCCAAAACATATCCATAACCTCCAAAACCAGCAATCGTGCCAGAAGCAACTGGGGCAATCACACTTTCGTGGCGCCACAATTCGCGGGTACTCGGATTGGAAATGTGTACTTCAACAACCGGGCCATTAAATGCAGCGAGTGCATCGTGAATGCTCCACGCATAGTGGGTGAAGGCTCCGGGATTAATGACGATTGCATCATGTGTGGTTCGCGCAGCATGAATTGCATTGACAAGTTCCGACGAACTGTTGCTTTGCATACTGTCGATAACAAGACCTAATTCCGTTGCTGCTTGAGTTGCTGAAGAAACATGGTCTGCCAAGGTTGCAGTTCCATACACTTCTGGCTCTCGCTCGCCCAACAAATTAAGGTTCGGACCATTCACGAGCAACACGCGATTCGCGGATTTAGCCATGGTTCTAGCGTACTTCCATACGATTGAGGGCTGAGCGCACGGCTTCCACGCTCACGGGAGACACGGGTTCAACGCCGTTGTTGCCATCAAGCACAAACGTCAAACCACTGAGCGCCTTCTTGTCGCTATGCATCAGTGCAATGAGTTCATCGTGAGACAGACCCTTGGGAAGCGCACAAGACAACCCATATTCACCCTCCACTACTTGACGGTGCTGTACAACACGTTGGTCGTCGATTCGGCCAAGCTCACGAGCAAGTAGCGCTGCGTACACCAACCCAATTGCTACAGCTTCACCATGTGCAACCGAGAAATCAGTTGCAATTTCTATTGCATGGGCAAGCGTGTGGCCGTAATTCAAGAGCATTCGACGCCCGCCTTCGCGTTCATCTGAACCAACGATGTCGGCTTTAATTTGCACACAACGTGCAATTCGTGCAGTGAGATCGAGGCTCAGCAAGTCATCGCCGGTGAGGAAGTGATACTTGGCCATCTCACCGTTGCCACATCGCGTTTCGCGCGGGCTCAGGCTGGCTAGCGCGTCAGTGTCGCACAGCACTCCTCGCGGTTGCCAAAACGCGCCAACCAAATTTTTTCCTTCGGCAAGATTGACACCAGTTTTCCCACCGATAGCTGCATCGACCATGCCAACGAGCGTGGTCGAAACATGAACCACCGCAATACCGCGGTGCCATGCAGAAGCGGCGAAGCCGGCGATGTCAGTGACCATTCCTCCGCCAACTCCGATGATCACGTCGTTACGTGTAAGGCCAAATCGTGCGCACTCGCGCATGATCGTTTCGATGGTTGCAAGCGACTTGAATTCTTCACCAGGACCAATGTTGATGGTGCGCGCAGATATTCCTGCTGCAACCAAACTTTCCTCTACAGAAAACGGGATGTTTGCCTGCGTAACGATGATCGCTCGCTTCGCTGTGGCAGGCACCAAGCTCGCAATTTGCGAACGCACACCAGGCCCAACCACCACGTTGTAAGACCGCTCTCCCAATTCAACGCGAACAACCTGCTGGCTACTCATGGTCGGCACCCGCCCGAATTGCTTCCAACACTGCTGAACATACTTTGGCCACGGGTTTTCCACGCGTGTCAATACGAACGGTTGCGACCTCGTCGTACCACGCAGATCGTTGGCTATTGAGCGACTGCAATGTTGCGGCTGCATCTCCATCGAGCAATGGTCGCGCTGCACCGGATTTTGTGCGCACCACTAAATCCTCAACTGATGCATCTAGCCACACCACGTGCGATGCCTCTTCGGAAATGAGTGAACGGTTTTCGCTTGACATTACCGCTCCTCCACCCGTTGCCAATACAACAGATGCCGCCCGATTAGTAAGCACCGAACGAATAACATCACTTTCGTGCCTGCGAAATGCCGGCTCTCCATCTTGAGCAAAAATCTCTCGCACCGACTTACCAACAGCATTAGCGACTACGTCATCTGAATCGACGAATGAATACCCCAGTTCTTGCGCAATTCGTTTTCCGACGGTGGTTTTACCCGAGCCCATTAAGCCAACCAAAACGATTGCGTGGCGTGCATTCACTGGATTGATGCAGCATACGATGCCGCATTACGAACGAACTCTTCAACTGAGTCTCCACCAAATTTACGCTGCGCCTCATCGGCCAACACCAGTGCAACCATGGTTTCTGCAACAACTCCCATTGCAGGAACTGCAGTGACGTCTGTGCGTTCTTTGAAACTGACCGTTTCTTCTTTGGTCACGGTGTCAATCGTTTTCAGCGTCGGGCGGTTTAACGTTGCCAGCGGCTTCATTGCAGCGCGAACCACCATGAGCTCACCAGTTGTCATGCCGCCTTCGGTTCCGCCAGCAAGAGTGGTCTCCCGACGATATGACTTGGCTTCTTCGTCCCATGAAATTGCATCGTGCGCCAAACTTCCGCGACGACCAGCCACTTCAAAGCCATCGCCAATTTCAACACCTTTAACGGCTTGAATGCTCATGATTGCTTGCGCGAGCAGTCCATCAATTTTGCGATCCCAGTGCACGTAACTTCCGAGGCCAACTGGCAAGCCATACGCGAGTACTTCAACGATTCCACCAAGGCTGTCGCCATCTTTTGCAGCAGCTTCGATTTCGGCAATCATGGCCTGCTCGGCTTCTTTGTTAAACGCACGAACTGGCGACTCGTCAACTACTGACAAATCGTGAATTGTTGGACGAACATTCGACTCCGACTTCGCCGAGCCCATCTGAGTTACGTGCGACAAAATATCGACGCCAATTTCTTTCAACAACAACTTTGCTAGTGCACCAGCAACTACACGTGCAGCGGTTTCGCGTGCACTCGCCCGCTCCAACACGTCGCGAGCATCGGTGAACCCGTACTTCTGCATTCCCGTTAAATCGGCATGTCCGGGACGCGGCTGAGTGAGCGGTTTCTTCGTTACACCAGGAGCTGGCGACATTTCCTCATGCCACACGTCGCTGCGGAACCACTCTGAGTTCTTGATTTCAATGGCAACTGGTGAGCCCAATGTGCGACCGTGGCGAATTCCGCCTATGAGTACAATTTCGTCTTGCTCGAAACGCTGGCGCGGGCCACGTCCATAACCCAACCGACGGCGACCAAGTTCCGCTTGAATATCTTCGGCGGTCACCTTCATTCCCGCAGGCAGGCCCTCGACAATGACGACCAACGCTTGGCCGTGGCTTTCTCCTGCAGTGAGATAACGCAACATGCCCTACAGGCTACCCGTATGCCCCCTCAGGAATCGGGACAATTACGCGTTGCGCAGTGTAAGTTCGCGCAGTGCTGCATCACGCATGACCTGTGGGTCTGGAGTGACGCCACACCACAGTTCTTCTTGACGAACTGCTTGACAAATCAGCATCCACAAACCATCAACAGTCTGCGCACCTGCCAATCGAGCTTGAGCAATGAACGACGTTTCCAATGGGTGATACACCGCATCGAGTGCGATCAGTGCACTGTGAAGGAATGACGGACTTACGGGAGATTCAGATGTACCCATTCCCACTGATGTGGTGTTAATGAGCAGCGTTGCATCGGCAATGTCACTCTCTGATCCAACTCGCGCAACATCTGCACACTCACATGCTTCACGTGCTTTTGATTGCGTGCGATTAACAATGGCAATGTCGCTAGCACCGCGAAGACCGAGTGCTGCAATTACTGCTCGAGCTGTTCCTCCTGCGCCAAGAACCACTGCTCGACTTCCCTCGATGGTTGCTCCACCACGAACGAGCGCGTCACAGCAACCATCGCCGTCAGTGTTAGCACCACGAATTGCGCCTGAGTCATCGAAGACCATGGTGTTCACAGAACCCGAACGCTGTGCGATCTCGTCTCGATGTTGAACAAGAGCAAATGCGGCGTCTTTGTGCGGCATGGTGATGCTGAGGCCGAGCATTCCTGCTTCTTTGGCAGCCAACACCTCTTCTTCGAAGTACTCCGCATCAACATCAATTGCGACATAGCGCCACGGCTTTGACATCTCCGCGAATGCAGCATTGTGAATTGCCGGTGAAAGACTTTGCGATACTGGCGAGCCAATCACTGCTGCAATGGTTTTTAGTTTCACGGCAGCAAACCGGCTTGACGCGCAGCAGCAACATTTGCTTCATGTTGCGCAAGGGTTACAGCAAAAGCATGCCCACCCTCTTTATCTGACAACACGTAATACAAATATCGGCATGGTTTTGGAACATTTGCGCATAATGGATCGGTTCCCGCAGGATTTGGAGCAGGGTTTAGGGCGGCAATGATAGATGCTCGCCCCGGGTTGGCAATTGGCGTTGGCGGCAAACCCTTGTTGATGTAAGTGTTGTATGGCGTATCGGTTGCCTTCAACGTTGCAAAATCGGCTTCTGCAGGAGCGTTGTACAGCAACGTTGCATCAATTTGAAGCGGCATCTTTATTTCTAAGCGATTGTAAATAACTCGCGCGATCTTGGCGCGATCAGCATCTACTTTTGCTTCGCGCTCAATCATTGACGCAACAATCAATACCTTGTACGCAGACAGTCCAACCTTTGCTTGCGCATCATTAATACCTTCTTGCGAAGCCACTCTGACCATTTGCTTGGCGAGCTGCTGAACAACCTGCTGCTCATTTTGGTCACCAGAAATTTGATAGGTGTCGGGAAAGAGCAAACCTTCGAGCGACGTTTGACCATCAGGTCGATAGGGAGTTTCAATCGAGAGATCGTTGGCCATGGCCACGAATTGCTCGGCGTTTAAACGCAGTGTCTTCTCGGCTAATCGCGCTCCCATTTGTGCAATGGTGTAACCCTCTGGGAACGTCACCTTTTGGTACGTAGCTGATGGCGGAGTTTTGAGCACTGCCATGATGTTGCCCATGTGGTCTTTTGGAGCAATGGTGTAATAACCCGGAATCAATTCGATTCCGCCTTTACGCGAGACGTACCACGAGAACACGCTCGCACTGGAAACGAATCCACTGTCTGCAAGTCGCTTGCTAACCGACGAGATGGTGTCCCCTTCTACAACGGTGAATGATTGCGGGTCACCTTTGCCCGATGGGTTGACCTGATGTACGTACCACATGCCAATTGCGCCCATGAATAGCGTGACCACTGCAACCGCTGCAGCAACAATTTGGAAAGGTCGCGACAATCCTCGAAATTCATTTGGCAGGGTGTCAACTTCTAGTTGCTCAGAGCGACGCAATGCATCGGGACTGTCCCAGGGATCGTCGTACCAGTTTTCGGCGGGTTGATCCTCGGTTTTGCGGATCTTGATCAGTGGATCAATCACGAGAGGAGGTTTCCGTCATTTTCCGACCGTCTAGCCATGATTGCAACATGACCGCTGCAGCAACCTTGTCAATTACTTTGCGGCGTTCCTGGGCGTTCATGTTTTGTTCCATCAACATGCTGTCTGCTGTAACCGTGGTGCGACGCTCATCAAACGTAAGCACTGGCACGCTCAACACGCTAGTCAACTGTTGCACTTCGGCGACGGCAGACTTCGCCGCATCTCCGAGAGTTCCATTCATATGCAACGGAAGTCCCACGACAACACATTCAATTTCATATTCGGCAACTAATTCGGAAATGGCCCGATAGTCGGTTTCGCGCGAACCTGATCGTTGCAACACGGTCAATGGTGTAGCAATTGTTCCACTTCGGTCGCTCGTTGCAACGCCAATCCTCTTACTCCCGAGATCAATCCCGAGTGCACGCACGTTATGAACCAGACACCCTGCCCAAGGCAGCGCGTGCCAAATTCAGAGCCTCATCGAGTGCTGCCGGATTCTTGCCACCTGCAGTGGCGATATCACCCTTGCCACCACCGCCGCCGCCAACTGCCTTGGCTGCATCTTTAATCAGTTCACCTGCGGCAATATCAAGTCCGTTTCCAACAGCTGCTACTAATGCAACACCACCGGTGTCGGTGACTCCGCCTAGTACAACAGCTTGAACTGTTGAACTTTGACGAATGGCAAGTGCAAGTTCGCGCAAGTCGTTAGGTGTAATGCCATCCACACGAGCAACAACCTGACCGTTAGAAGCTTGAGCCACCAGTTCTCCTGCGCGCGACCTGGCTTGTGCTGAACGTAGCTGCTTAATCTCTTCTGACAACGACTTCACTTCGTCTAATTTGCGCTGCACCGTAGACATGATGTCGCTTGGCTGCGTACCGAGTAGTTCGGCGGCGTTAGACAATGTGCGCGTGGTTTCGAGCAAATAGTTAAACGTGTTCTCACCCGTAACGGCTTCGATGCGTCGCAAGTTAGAACCAATTGACGATTCCGAAACTACCTTGATAATTCCAATGTCACCGGTTGCTTTCACGTGCGTTCCTCCGCACAACTCAAAAGTCTTCCCGGCTACTAGAACACGTACGGTGTCGCCATACTTGTCTCCGAAAAATGCGATTGCTCCAGCTGCCGTTGCTTCGTCTTTTGATGTCTCGTAATTCTTGGTAGCCGAGTTAGCAAACACCTGCTCGTTAGCCAGTCGCTCAATGCGTTCGATTTCTTCTGCAGTCACCGCTGCATAGTGACTGAAGTCGAAGCGCAAGCGCTCCGGTGAAACCAATGATCCTGCCTGCTTCACATGCTCGCCAAGTACTTCGCGCAATGCCCAGTGCAAAATGTGGGTTGCCGTGTGATTGCGACGAGTTGCATCACGGTCCGCGACATTGATTGATACACGAGCGCTTTGCCCTGCTGTCACGGATCCGCGAACGATCTTGCCAATATGTTTGCGCAATCCCGGTAGTGCAAACATCGTGTCAAGCACTTCAATTTCGCCTGTAGACGTGGTGATGGTGCCAACGTCTCCTACTTGACCACCGCTTTCGGCATAGAACGGAGTGATGTCGAGGAACACGTCGACATCTTCCTGCTCGCCATCTTGCACCGGAATCACGGCAAGGACGTTTGCTTCACACGAGGTTTCTTCGTACCCAACAAATTCGGTAATGCCATGAGTCTCCATGACGTGGCGATAGGCCTCAATGGTCGCCTCGCCAACCTTTGCTCCCTTGCGAGCGCTCTTTGCCCGATCGCGCTGGGCGCCCATTTCCTGTTCGAAGCCAGCCACATCTACACGAACGTTTCGCTCTCCTGCGATTTCTTGAGTGAGCTCGAGTGGAAAGCCATAGGTGTCGTGTAATAAGAATGCCGAAGGGCCGGCCAGTTCTTGCGAACCACTAGACAATTCATCTTCCAAAATGGTGAGACCAGTCTTCAAGGTTTGACGGAAACGCTCTTCTTCCTTCGTCATCACACCAAGAATGAAGTCCTTGTTGCCCAACAGGTCTGGATATGCAGCCGACATGATGTCGATTGCGGTCTCGGAGAGTTTCGGCATGACCAACTTTTCGGTGCCCAACAAATATGCGTGGCGAACGGCGCGACGAATGATGCGACGCAATACGTACCCGCGATTTTCATTGGATGGGAAAACGCCATCGTTAATGAGCATCGTTGCCGAGCGCGCATGTTCAGCAAGCACTCGCAAACTAAAACTGTCACGGTCTTCGTAGTTGCCAATTTGATACTTGCGACTTGTTAGCGACTGTCCTTGCTCAATGAGCGGAAACAACACATCGGTTTCCCAAACAGAGTCTGTTCCTTGCATCAATGCAAGGATTCGCTCAAGTCCTGCACCCGTATCGATTGAAGGTTTAGGGAGTGGCGTACGCGTTCCATCTTTTGCTTGGTTGAACTGCATGAACACCAAGTTCCAAAACTCAAGAAAGCGATCGCCATGCGGATCGTGCAACGGTCCACCTTCTGGTCCGAAGGATGGTCCGCGATCGATGTGAATTTCCGAGCATGGACCACACGGGCCCGTCTCGCCCATTTGCCAAAAGTTGTCTTTGTCGCCAAGGCGTTGAATGCGATCCATCGGCACGCCAACTTCTTCGTGCCAAATGGCCTCTGCCTCGTCATCACTTTCATGAACGGTGATCCACAAACGATCGCCATCAAAACCAAATACTTCTGTGACTAACTCCCACGACCATGGAATGGCGTCGCTCTTGAAGTAATCACCAAATGAAAAGTTGCCCATCATTTCGAAGAACACCAAGTGGCGCTTCGTGCGGCCAACGTCGTCTAAGTCGTTGTGCTTGCCACCTGCACGCGCACATTTCTGAACGGTTACCGCACGGCTATACGGCGCTTGTTCGTCACCTACGAAATATGGTTTAAACGGAACCATTCCCGCAACGGTGAACAACACGGTTGGGTCATGTGGAATAAGACTCGCAGACTTAACTCGCGTATGCCCCTTGTCAGCAAAGTATCCAGAGAAAGACTCTCGCAGATCATTTGCAGTGGAAATTGGGGGCCGCGAAGTAGACATTTACCAACAGTCTAGTTCGGCAACACGTACTGGCTAATTCTGATTTTGTGTGACCGTTACCGATTCGGACTCGAAATGAATGACTTCTTCGTCCTTTCGCAAATTTCGCACAATTTCCATGCCCTGTTGCGCCAGTTTTACAGCACCTTCAAGAACATCGGCTGCAATCTGACCAGGCGTTAATTGTTCTGCCGCTTCACGCGCTTTGTTCTTCGCATAGCGAACACCGAATACTCCGGCGAATGCGCCGAGTACAAACCAAAACAGTCTCTTCATCATTGTGATAACCCTCCGACGCCAATGGGCTTTGCCCTAGCGGTCGTTGTTTGACGGCCGATAGTACGGAATCTGTGGAACAGCCCGCCCTGTAGTTTGCGCAGGTAAATAGTCCTGTTCCACCTTTTCGTCCTGCAATTGAGCATTATGAGGCGATTGGTACCCCACTCCATGGCCAATTTCTTGAGCACCCGCGTAGTGAGCATCTCGAAGGTGTGCTGGAACTTCTACATCTACACCGTTACGAATGTCGGCCCTGGCATTCCATATGGCCTGCGCAGAACTATTGCTCTTCGGAGCACGAGCTAAATAAATTGCGCACTGTGAAAGGTTGAGCTGTGCTTCCGGCAGGCCAACATGATCTACGGCATGGGCCGCTGAAACTGCAACTACTAAAGCCTGTGAATCGGCGACGCCTATGTCTTCAGATGCGAAAATAATCATCCGGCGAGCAATGAACCGAGGGTCATCACCAGCTTCAAGCATTCGCGCAAGCCAAAAAACGGCAGCGTCAACATCGCTACCGCGCATGCTCTTGATGAACGCAGAGACGACGTCGTAATGATCATCGCGTCCGTAACGCAACGAACTCACGCCAAGCGCGGCTTCCACATGATCCAGAGTCACCTCGTGCGGTCGCGCTAGTGCACAGGCAACTTCGAGTGCAGTCAAACTTTGCCGTCCATCTCCACCAGACAATTGCATCAGTTTGGATATCGCTTCATCAGTTGCACTCAATGCTTCAGCTTCGAGCCCACGCTCCAAGAGCACGCGAATGTCTTGCGCCTGCAATGGCTCAAGACGAAACAAAGTGCTACGACTGCGCAATGGTGCATTTACTTCGAAATATGGATTCTCCGTTGTCGCACCGATCAGCGTGATAATTCCACTTTCAACCGACGGCAGTAGAGCATCTTGTTGTGATGTAGAGAATCGATGGATTTCATCTACGAACACAATGGTTGCTTTGCCATGTTGGCCAAGTCGTTCAGTTGCACGCTCAATTGCCTCACGAACATCTTTTACGCCTGATGTCACTGCAGAAAGTCGTTCAAAGGCACGATTGGTTGTCAGTGCCACCACTTCGGCAAGCGTGGTCTTCCCCGTTCCTGGCGGCCCCCACAAAATGACCGACGACAAGCGATCCGCTTCAATCAGTTTGCGCAGTGGCGCACCAGATGCAACCAAGTGCTGCTGTCCAACAATTTCGTCGAGACTCTTCGGTCGTAAGCGCGCAGCAAGCGGAGCTTGACCACGCAAGCGATCATTCACCGCTGCAGTAAAAAGATCTTCGGCGTTACCCACCGAATGCGACCCTAACTCTTCGCCGGTGGAGGAAGTAGTCGAATGCCTAACTCTGCCAACTGAGCAGGGTTAACAGGCGTAGGAGCATTCGTCATTGGATCGCTACCCGATTGAGTCTTCGGGAACGCAATCACTTCGCGAATGTTTTCTTCGCCAGCAAGAATGGCAACCAAGCGATCGGTGCCAAAAGCGAAACCACCGTGTGGCGGTGCGCCGTACTTAAACGGCTGCAAGAAAAACCCAAAGCGACGATCGGCATCTTCATCCGAAATGCCCAACTGACGGAACACCCGACGCTGCATTTCAGGATCATGAATTCGAATTGAACCAGAGCCCAATTCCCAACCGTTCAGCACCAAGTCGTATGCAAGTGCGCGCACCGACATTGGATCTGATTCCAATCGTTCAATGTCTTCGGGGTGCGGCTGGCAGAACGGGTGGTGGCCCGGCTGTGGTTTGCCTGTTGTGGCGTTAATGCCTACAAACAATGGGAAGTCGATCACCCACACGTAGCGATACGGGCCTTCGTGTACAGGAGGACGTCCAATGTCATTACGCAGCGTGCCAAGAACATCGCACGTTGTTGACCACGTGTCGGCAACCAACAGCAAAAGGTCTCCGGGTTGTGCGCCCATTGCGCCAACAAGTGCGGTGCGCTCCGCGTCCGACAAGAATTTGGCAACTGGTGAATCGAGCGCAAGACCTTCAACCACCTTCATCCACACCAAGCCCTTTGCGCCTATCTGCTTTGCGCGATCGGTGAGTGCATCAAGCTTGTTTCGGCCATACGCAGCGGCATCTGGATATGTTGCGGCATCCACGCGAATTCCCTTAATGGATTCGGCTTGGGCAAATGCTTTGAACTCAGTACCTGCAAACACGCTGGTGAGCTCGACAAGTTCCATGCCAAAACGCATGTCGGGTTTATCGAGACCGAAACGATTCATTGCATCAAGCCACGTGATCTGCTCGATCTGCGGTGGGCGCTCGCCCAACACAGCTTCAGCCGCAGCCATTACGGCTTCACTGATAGCGCCAAGCACATCGTCCTTGGTAACGAAACTCATTTCAGCGTCAAGCTGCATGAATTCGTATTGACGATCAGCGCGCAAGTCTTCATCGCGCAAGCAACGTGCAATTTGGTAATACCGATCGATACCAGCAACCATGAGCAACTGCTTCCACAACTGCGGTGACTGCGGCAGCGCATAGAACGAACCAGGTTCTTTACGCGAAGGAACCAAAAATTCGCGAGCACCTTCAGGCGTGCTCGGCATGAGGAATGGAGTTTCTACCTCAACAAAACTCTGTGACTCCATGGCACGACGAATTGCCGAGTTGACCTTGGCGCGAATACGCAGGTTGCGTTGCATGCGCTCACGGCGAATGTCGAGATAGCGATACTTCAAGCGAACGTTTTCATCTACATCGTCGGCACGTGCATCGATCGGAAACGGAGGCGCTTCTGCCGAGTTCAATACCACGACTTTGCAGTCGGTGAGTTCAACTTCACCCGTTGCCAAGTTCGTGTTCACGGTGCCGTCTGGACGAGACTGAACTCGACCGGTGATTTGCACAACCCATTCAGACCGAACATCAGTTTCGTTGTCGATAACGCACTGCACTACTCCGCTGTAATCGCGAACGTCGAGGAAAGCGAGGTGCTCGCCGTGCTCGCGGCGGCGTGCAATCCAGCCACACACGGTGACAGTGCTGCCAATGTGTTCGGCTCGAAGGCCGCCACACAGATGAGTTCGAAGTGAGGTTGATTCGCCTAAAGGCTGCAATGGAGACGACATGAGGCTTTCAGCCTAGTTTGCAGATTGAAATTTGCTGACTTCATTTTGAATTGCTGCAAGCAAATCGGCGCGATTCACGCTGTATTGCTCGCCCGAATTCATTGGTCTGATAACGGCTTGGCCGGCTTCCAATTCGTTGGACCCAATGATGATGGCGACTTGCGCACCACTTCGATCTGCGGCTTTCATTTGTGCCTTCATACTTCGATTGTCGAACGCTCGATCGGTGCCGATGCGAGCCATGCGCAATTGGTTGCACACCAATGCCGCCTCGTAGCCACCTGTTGTGTCAACAACGAATGCAAAAACATCGGTGTTGGGGGCGGGAAACACGTTTTCTGCATCGCAAGCCAACAGCGTTCTGTCAAGACCAAGGGCAAAACCAATTCCGGCTGTGGCTGGTCCGCCAAGTTCTTCCACTAGCCCGTCGTATCTTCCGCCACCGCCAATTGCCGTGTGAGCAGCCTGCAATGCAGTGCTTACAAACTCGAATGTGGTTCGACGGTAATAGTCAAGCCCGCGAACCAACCGATCGTCGATGACGTATTGAATATTCATTGCATCTAACGCAGCAAGCACTGCGGCAAAATGCTCTGCTGCGGTTGGGCTGAGATAATCGCGAATGCGAGGTGCGTTTGCGATAATTGCTTGGTCTTCGCGACGCTTTGAATCGAGCACGCGCAATGGATTCTTCGTGAGTGTGACCTGTGAATCTTCGGACAACTCGCCAAGGTGTGATTCGAAGTACGCGCGCAACACGTCAGTAAATCGTTGACGATCTCCTGCATCTCCAAGGGAGTTCACCGACAACTGCACTTCCTTCAATCCAAGCCTGGCGTAGAACTGTGCTGCAAGCGCAATGACTTCGGCATCGAGATATGGATCTTCTACGCCAAGAACTTCAAGTCCAACTTGATCAAATTGTCGATAGCGACCTTGTTGAGGTTTTTCATAACGAAAGTTTGGACCCGCGTACCAGACTTTCCATGGTGTAGTTGGACGGTGTTGAACGAAGGCTCGACATACGCTCGCCGTCTGCTCTGGGCGCAATGCAACTCGCCGACCGCCTTTATCTTCAAAGTCATACATTTCTTTGGTGACGACGTCGGTTGCTTCGCCAAGGCGTAAGAAGACACCGAGGTCTTCAAAAATTGGCGGAATGATCAGTCCGTACCCAGCCTCTTCCACCACACTTGCAAAAACATCCTGAAACTTGCGCCAGCGGGCTGCATCGGGAGTCAAAATGTCCCGTGTTCCGGGGCTAGTAGAAAATGAACTCACGCGAGAACATTAGACGCTGGATGATCCCCTGCCATGACACGGTACGCGTCATACACCGAGTCGATGCGCTTAATAGTGCGCAGCACCGACTGCAAATGACTTGGGTCTGCAAATTCAAATTCAAAGCGCATGCGAGCCACTCTGTCAGCCCCTGTGTGTGTAGAACACGAAACGATGTTGACATGCTCTTCGCTGAGAGCATTCGCCACGTCACGAAGCAGGCGCGATCGATCGATTGCCACTACTTCTACTGCCGCAACATAGGTTGCATTGTGAACGCTCCCTGCCCACTCCACGTCCACCATTCGGCCCGTGTTCTGACTTGCTGCTGAAATGGCGTTCGAACAGTCAGATCGATGAACGTTGACCACTAGATCTGTAGTGAGGAAACCAATAATTTCGTCCCCCGGTACTGGCGTGCAGCACTTGGACAGTCGGACAATGGTGCCCGACATTCCCTCTACATGTACACCCGAAATCTGCTCGGTGGTGTTCCCCGCATCGAGGCGCATACCCACAGAGAGTTGCTCACCGAAACCGCCGTCGCGCATCAGACGACTGATGCGACCTGCCAACGATTCTGCCGAGACATGGCCTTCACCGATTGCTCGGAACAGGGTCGCGTCATCTGCATAGTTCATCGCTTCTCGTTCTTGCGCAAAAACCTCTGACGACAACACTCGCTGTACGGGTAATCCGTGTTTGCGCATATGCTCGACGAGATCATCGCGACCGGTATCAACAAGGTCTTCCATGCGTTCACGAGAGAACCACTGCTTGATTTTGCTCTTTGCTTTTGGCGAGACCACGAAATTTGCCCACTCTTCAGATGGAGCTGCATCCTCTGCAGTTGACGTGAGAATTTCGCAGGTGTCGCCAGAATTCAAGCGCGAGTCCAATGCAACAAGTCGGCCGTTCACGCGAGCGCCAATACACGTGTGCCCAACTTCGGTGTGCACGCCATATGCAAAATCGATTGGCGTTGCATCAAGCGGAAGCGCTATTACACGGCCCTTAGGTGTGAAGACGAACAATTCATCTTGTTCAAGGTCGGTCTTCAAACTCTCCAAGAATTGCCGTGGGTCCGAAACCTCGTCCTGCCAATCGATAATGCGATTGAGCCAGTCAATATCGGTGCTCGCAACTCCGTCTTTATACGACCAGTGCGAAGCCACGCCCCACTCGGCACGTTGGTGCATGTCGCGTGAGCGAATCTGAACTTCGATCGGTTTTCCGCCAGGACCAATCACCGTCGTGTGCAGCGACTGATACAAATTGAACTTCGGCATGGCGATGTAGTCCTTGAAGCGACCAACCACAGGTTTCCATTTGCCGTGAATTGCGCCAAGCGCTCCATAGCAATCTTTTACCGAATCAACGACGATGCGAATGGCCATGAGGTCGAAGATTTCGTCGAAGTCTCTTCCCTTCTGCACCATCTTTTCGTACAAACTCCACAGGTGCTTGCCGCGCGCGGTGAGTTCTGCGTTGATATTCACTGCAGAGAGCCAGGAGTTCACCTGGCCTAAGGCCTTAGCCAAATACACATCACGCTCAGGTGCGCGAATAGAAACCAAATAGTCGAGCTCGGCATATCGCTTTGGGAACAAGGCAGCAAACGACAAATCCTCTAACTGCTGCTTCATTTCCTGCATGCCCAATCGGTGTGCAAGTGGAGCGTAAATGTCGAGAGTCTCCTGCGCTATGCGACGTTGCTTGTCAACCGGAGCAGACGCAATGGTGCGCATGTTGTGCATGCGATCGGACAGTTTGATGATGAGTACACGCATGTCCTTGGCCATTGCCACCAACATTTTGCGCATCGTGGCTGCCTGCTGAGCTTCACGTGAATCGAACTGCAGTCGTTCAAGTTTGGTAAGACCGTCAACAATGCCAGCAACCTCTGCCCCAAAACGTGCCTCAACATCGGCAAGCGTAATTTCCGTATCTTCAACAGCATCGTGCAATAGAGCAGCAACAAGTGAAACTTCATCGAGTCCAATTTCAGCAACAATTCGAGCAACCGCAATTGGGTGACTGATATACAACTCGCCGCTCATGCGGGATTGATGACTATGCGCTGCGCTCGCCATTTCATAGGCGGCATTGATCAGTGAAACATTGCCCTTTGGGTTACGTCGCTTGTATGCCGACAACAACGGAACGAGATCTTCGACAACCGCAGAGTGATTCCTTCGCCATGGAAGAACTCGCGACGTCGTGCTCATGGGGAGCGATCCTTATCTGCGTTGTTTTTTGCGCGGCCGTGGTGGGTGACTCAGTGCTGCTGCAACTGAAGCAACTTCGCGAGTCGCGCTTTCTGCACTTGTCGAATCTCCAGATTCTGCAGAAACGATGCGACTTGGCTTTTTGCCAGAGCTGGCAATGCGTGCCATCTCTTCGCCTAAATGCAATTCGTTCGCCATGGGCTTGAACTTCGTTTCACGAGTTTTCAATATGCCGAGCAATGGTGTCGCAATATAAATTGACGAATAAGCACCAAGCATCAATCCGACAAGCAACGCAAGAGCAAACTCCTGCAATGCAACTGCTCCGAGAATCCATGATCCGAGTACAAGCAACGAAAGCACCGGCAACACTGCAGCGAGTGAAGTGTTAATGGAGCGCATCAATACTTGGTTCATGGAAACGTTAGTGATGTCTCCGTACGACACTCGCGAAGCAGAGAAACGTTTTGTGTTGTCGTGCACTTTGTCGAACACCACGATGGTGTCGTATAAGGAGAAACCCAAAATAGTAAGGAACGCAATCACTGTTGCTGGGGTTACCGAAAGTCCGAGCACCGAATACACGCCAACGCTGATCAATACGTCATGCGCCATTGCGGCAATGGCGGAAACCGCCATTTTCCACTCGAACCGCCATGCGATGTACAGCGACACCACTAGGAAAAACACCAGCAAAGCTCGCGCAGCCTTTTCGGTGATACTGCGGCCCCAGGATGAACTCACCAGTGCAACGCTGACCTCGTCGGTTTTTACTCCGGCTTTTTCGGCAAGTGCGTTCTGGACTGCAGTCTTTACTGATTCCGATTCAGCACCAACTTGGGCGCGAATGCGATCTCCATCAGATCCGTTAAGCACCTGAATTTTTGCATCGGAAGACGACGCTCCGTTGGCGTCCAAAATGGTTTTGACGTCTTCAACGGTGAGCGACTTCGCTGGAACTTCCCATGCCACTCCCCCTTCGAAGTCCATTCCCAGATTTAGACCACGGGTGAACAACGAAAGCACGGTGATGACCATGAGCGCAATGGAAATACCAAAGCCCCACCATCTGCGTCCAAAGAAATTGAACGTGGTTTCACCGCGATAGAGACGACCAAGACTTCCGCTCACGCCGTCACCTCCTTTGCTACTACTACGCCAAGTACGTTGCGACCCGCCATGAACTTTGATCGCGCAAGCAACAGAATTGCTGGTCGAGTGAACAAGTACGCAACAAAAACGTCAGACAATGTGGAGAGACCAAGGAAGAACGCGAAGCCGCGCACTGAACCCACAGTCAATTTCCACAGAATGATTGCGCCAATAAACGACACGGTGTCGGCAGCCAAAATAGTTCTCCAAGCAGATGCAAAGCTGCGTTGAGCAGCGCCACGCATGGTTTTACCACTGACCAATTCGTCTTTGAGTCGCTCGAAGAACACCACATAGGAGTCGACCGTGACACCGATAGACACGATGATTCCTGCAACACCAGAAAGCGTTAGCGCAAGACCGTTTGTCTTTGACAAGTACGCAATGATGCTCCAGAGGAACGCACCGGAAATCGAGAGTCCACCAACCACAACAATGGTGAGCAATCGGTAGTAGAAGAAGAAGAACAGCATTACCAGCAACACGCCTACAAGCCCCGAGATAATTGCTGCTCGCAACGAGTCCTTACCCAGAGTTGGCGAAACGGTTTGCACGGTGGCTACCGAAAACTTCACGGGAACTGCACCGAATTCAAGAATTTTTGCCAAGTCCCGCGCTTCCGCTTCGGTAAAACTGCCGGAGATTTGCACATTGCCTCCGGTGAACACTGCCTGTTGCACGACTGGTGCTGAAATAACTTCTCCGTCAAGCACAATGGCAATTTGACCAGTTGGACACGTTGCATCTTTGTTAAAGCAACGTGTTGACAATGCATTCCAAATGTCTTCTCCGGCTGATCCCTTCAACAGACCAACAACAACGCTCCATGATCCGTTGTTCACTTCGGCAGAGGCATCGTTATTAAACACCAGTCCGGACGCACCTGCAGGACCTGCGGAGAACACATCGCCGTTCTTACCGAGCAACACCACGGTTGCATTCGGGTCGTTGGCATCTTGACTGGCCATAATTTCAGCAAGTGATGGTGTCGAACTAACCGTAGCTGCGACCGTCGTTGGTGATGCTGATGTCGGCGACGCGGATGTTGGTGGAACCGTTGTTGCTGCAACATGGCGTGAACTTCCCGGACCACTAGATGCTGGCAACGTTGAGTCAACGACAGTCGTCGCACCAGGCAGAGTTGTTTCGGTTCCTGTGTTAATAGTTCCAGCTTGTAAAACCGGACGGAGTAACAACTGACCTTGCTTACCAATGATGTCGAGCGCTCGTTGTTGATCTTGAACTCCAGGAAGGTTGACCACCACGGTGTCGCCTTGACGAATGATTTCTGGTTCAGAAACTCCGATGGAGTCGACACGCGCACGAATAATGGTGAGGGCAACATCAAGTGCTTTCGCATCGTATGTTCCTTCGGGCTGCAGCGTTACCGAAGCACCACCTTGCAAGTCAAGGCCGAGAGCAGGAACGTTTCCTGCGACGAGGTTGCCTACAAGTAAGCCAAACACAACGACAATTACACCGACCAGCGAAACAACAAGACGACGAACCATGTGTGCGAACTACTACTTCTGCTCGGCAGATGGGTTTGCAGGATCTGGAGTCTTTCCAGCTACAGCCGAACGATTGATGCGAAATTCGACACCGGTATTGGCTTCAAACCAGATGTACGGCTTGTCTTCTTCAATCTGTGAAATGTAGCCATAAATTCCCGAATTCAACAGAACATGGTCACCTTCAGCAAGCGAACTCTGCAATAGTTTGGATTCACGCGCACGCTTTCGCTGGGGCCTAATGAGTAGAAAATACATCCCTGCAAAAATTGGGACGATGATTACGTTTCCCCAAATAGAGCCATTTCCGCCATTTGAGTTTGCTGCAAGTACCGAGAACACGTTGAACATAGGCACTGACTCTACTCGCCTCGCCCAACACTAGGAGGTCGTTGACCCCATGGCGTTGCCCCACACAGCAAGAATTTCCGCACGAAGTGACGCAAACGAGCCATTCACAATTGCCCCGCGCATCTGATTCATCAGATCAATTGTCCACGCCACATTATGAATTGACACAAGGCGAGAAGCCGTTGGCTCGCCCACTTGAAAGAGGTGACGGATATAACCGCGCGAATGTCGGCGACACACCATGCACGAACAGCGCGCATCAATTGGCTCATCGCTCAAAACAAACTCGACCCTTTTTAGGTTGACTCGGCCAGTAGAGGTCAGCGCAGTTCCATGTCGACCTAACCGAGTTTGTAACACGCAATCAAATTGATCTACGCCAAGATTTACGGCCTCAACCAACGAAGCTGGGTCGCCAACGCCCATTAAATAACGTGGCCGATTTGTCGGCAAGTGGGCAACAGCGGCAGCAAGTGCCGGAACCATTTCGTCACGAGTTTCACCAACGGACAGACCACCAATTCCATAACCGTCAAAATTCAACGCCGCTGTGCGCTGCGCGCTTTCTGTGCGCATGTTCGCGTCGATACCGCCCTGAACGATTCCAAACAGAGATTGATCTTGTCGTACATGCGAAGCCTTTGCTCGTTCCGCCCACGCTGATGTGCGTTCAAGAGCTAGGCGCACAACTTGTGGAGGGGAAGGTAATGGTGGACACACATCGAGCACCATTTGAATATCGGCGCCAAGAAGTTGTTGAGTGTGCACTGCAGACTCAGGCGTGAATCGATGCTTCGATCCGTCGTATGTCGATTTAAACGTGACACCATCGTCATCGACATCTGGGTCTAAAGAAAAAACCTGGAAACCACCAGAGTCCGTAAGCGTGAGTCCGCCCCACCCTGCGAATGCACCAAGTCCACCAAAATGTGAGACGGTCTCTGCGCCTGGGCGCAACATCAAGTGATACGTATTGCCCAACACAATTTGCGCACCCAATTCTTCGTAATCAGATGCACTGAGATATTTGATTGCGCCGCGCGTGCCCACCGGCATAAAACACGGTGTGGAGTATGTTCCCCGGTGTGTTGCGGCAACACCTGCACGCGCACCTCCATCTCGAGCAATCTCGGTGAATTCAACTGGAAACATTTGTTCCACGGTACAGCAGCATCGCATCGCCAAACGACAACAGTCGATAACGCTGTTCAATCGCTTCCGAATAAATAGCACGCCATTTCTCTCCGATGAATGATTCCACCATCAACAAGAGCGTTGTTCGTGGCATATGGAAGTTGGTCATCATCATGTCCACTACTTTCCATTGATAACCGGGAGTAATGAACAAATTCGTGCGTCCCTGCAAATCTCCGAACGTGGCAGCACTTTCCAACGCACGTGTTGCAGTGGTGCCAATGGCAATCACTCGCCCGCCGCGTGCTCGTGCGCGGTTACATGCATCTAGCGTTTCTGCTGGCACGCGATACGACTCGGTATGAATTACGTGGTCGAGTGGATTTTCCACAGAAATGGGCTTAAACGTGTCAAGCCCGACAACAAGTTCAACCTCGTAAATCTCCACACTGGCTTCACGAATTCGTGCGAGTAGTTCGGGAGTGAAATGCAACCCCGCTGTTGGCGCCGCCGAAGATTTCTGATCGTGCGCGAACACCGTTTGATACCGGCTTTGGTCTGCAAGTGAAGTCGTGATGTACGGAGGTAAAGGCATTTCGCCAGTTTTCAAAATTCGCTGCATTGCCTCTTCGTTGGTGCGAGCCACAAATCGCACGAAGAACGTGTCGCCAGCATCTGTGCGATCTCCGATCTTCACCATCACATTGCCATCAGCATCGAACAACTCTTCGCCCATTGATAACTTCCCGCCTGGCCTAACGAGTGCTTCCCACTGCATCTGGTCTGCATCGCGTTCTTCTAGCAACAGCACTTCTACTGCACCACCTGTACGACGTTTCAGTTTCAGCCGAGCAGGAAGTACGCGCGTGTGATTAACGACCAAGACATCTCCGGCGCGCAAATACTCAACGATGTCGCGTACGTGACGATGCTCAATTCCATTCGCCGCATCAACAAGAAGCCGAGCAGAGTCGCGCGGCTCTAGTGGAGTTTGAGCAATCAGCTCCTCTGGCAAGATGTAGTCGATGTGCGAAATATCCAAGATCAAAAACCTCCATCTGGATTTGTGTGTTAGTCAGGAAAAGAGATTCGGATCTTGTGCTGGAGCATCAAGACCTAAGTGCGTCCATGCTGAAGGCATTGCCACTCGCCCGCGCGGCGTGCGTGCGATGAGTCCCTGCTGAATGAGGAATGGCTCATAGACATCTTCAATGGTCTCGGTTTGTTCGCTCACGCTGATGGCAAGAGTGGAAAGGCCAACTGGCCCTCCATTGAATTGATTGCAAATTGCACCAAGCACTGCCCTGTCCACTTTGTCGAGGCCAAGGTCATCTACACCGAAAACTGACAATGCTTCGCGCGCAGAGGCTTTGTTCACTTTTCCGTTGCCTCGTACTTCTGCGAAATCGCGAACACGACGCAACAACCTGTTTGCAATTCGCGGAGTGCCACGCGATCGGCGAGCAATCTCTGCTGCACCCTGATCGTCAATAGTGACATCCAAAATTCCGGCTGCTCGACGAACAATGCGCTGCAATTCTTCATCGTCGTAATAATCGAGCCTGGCAACAAGACCGAAGCGATCGCGTAGTGGCCCAGTGATCATTCCAGTGCGCGTGGTTGCGCCAATCAATGTGAACCGCGGAAGTGATAACCGAATAGACGAAGCAGCTGGTCCTTTTCCAACAACGATGTCAATCTGGAAATCCTCCATTGCTGGGTACAAAATCTCTTCAACAGTTCGCGACAGTCGATGAATTTCATCGATAAACAAAACGTCATTTGGCTCAAGCTTTGTCAGAATCGCGGCAAGATCTCCTGCGCGTTCAAGCGCTGGGCCAGAAGTGATGTGAATATGCGCATTCATTTCAGAAGCAACGATGGAAGCCATGGTTGTCTTGCCGAGTCCAGGAGGACCAGCCAATAAAATATGGTCTGCAGCTTGACCACGACGGCGAGCAGCTTCAAGCACAATGCCGAGATGCTCTTTCAATTCTCGCTGTCCAACAAATTCGTCAAGCGACTTCGGACGCAACCCTGTTTCATCGGCTTGTTCGATGTGATCTTCAGCGCGGAATTGCGGGTCTACAAATTCTTCACGCACGTCGTACTCCTAACGCATTCAATGCTTGGCGTAAGACATTCTCAGCGGTGTCGGACGCAGAGAGATCGCGCAATACTTCGCGGATTTCTTCACTCGAATACCCGAGACCGGTTAGCGCTTCCCGCACATCCGTCATTACCGATGTGCCTGCCGATTTTCCGTCCACCATTGCATCGAGTACTGGTAGCTGCAACTTGCCACGCAATTCAATGAGCAACCGCTCGGCTGTCTTTTTGCCAACACCCGGAACCAAGGTGAGTGCACCGTGATCGTTAGTTGCGACAATGTCAATAAGCGCGCGAGGAGAATGTGTGGCCAAAATAGACATGGCCATGCTTGGTCCAATGCCATGCGTTGCAATTAATGTGTCGAATGCGACTCGCTCTTCCTTTTCAAGAAATCCGAACAAGGTTTGGGCATCTTCGCGAATGTGGTGATACACGTGCATGAACGCTTGTGAGGTTGGCTCCAGTTCGGCGAGCGTGCGCGGGGTGACGTGCACTAAATAGCCAACGCCACCGACTTCGAACAACACCGTTGAATCGCCGTTGCGTTCAATGACATTTCCTCGCAACGAGCCAATCATGACTTCGCACCCGTTGTTGCACGCTTCACACTGTTTGCTAATGGCGAAACTGAAAGATGACACAACGCGACTGCCGCAGCATCGGCTGCGTCTGCCGGTGTTGGTAACACACTGAGGCCCAAACGTCGCTGCACCATTTTTTGCACTTGCAATTTGTTTGCAGTGCCCGAACCTGCAACGGAACTTTTGACTTGGCTTGGTGTGTACTGCACGACATCGATGCCCAACTTGTACGCCAGTGCTAATACCAAGCCACTTGCCTGACCAACACTCATTGCTGTACGCACATTGTTTTGAAAAAATACTTGCTCAACCGCAATTGCCGTGGGCTTCACTTCGGCAATCAATGCTTCGAGATCACACTGCAACAATGCCAATCGACGTGGAAGCGAGTCCTCTTTTGGCGAAGTCATCACTCCCATCGAAATGGCATCGATAGATCCGCCCGATCGAGGGGCCAAGGCCGCATACCCACATCTGGTGAGTCCCGGGTCTATGCCCAGAACCACAGTGGACAATGGGGCGAACATATGTTCAAGCCTAGTTGGGGCTACTGGCCGAGTTTGGCCTTTTCTACCGCAGCCACCAATTCAGCAACTGGGCGGAAGGAAAGCCCAACTAGCGCACGGTGTACATAGCGAACCACTCCCGAACCGTCAATAACGAACACGCTTCGGCGAGGTAAGCCAAGTGGCCCAAGAATGCCGTATTGCTTCGAAACTGATTTGTCAACATCGGCGAGCAGTGGAAAGGCAAACCCATGCTTGCCAGAAAATTCATCGTGGCTTGCCGCATCTTGCGACGAAATTCCAACCACTTGTGCTCCAACCGAATCGAACTGACTCATCTCATTGTTGTAGGAGCACAATTGCTTCGTGCACACCGGAGTGTTGTCACCTGGATAAAACACCAACACCACTGGCTTGCCTGAAAAGTCAGACAATGAATAGGTCTTGCCACCAGTTCCCGGCAGTGTGAACTGCGGTGCTTTGTCTCCAATATTGAGTGTCATTGCGCTACCTCGTTTAATAGTTCGTCGGAAATGTCAAAGTTTGCATATACGTCTTGCACGTCGTCGTTGTCTTCTAAGTCGTCCATAATTTTCAGGATTGCTTTTGCATCTTCTGCACCCGTAACTGCAACGCTCATTGACGACACCATCGTGCTTACAGCCGACACTACGGTCATCCCCGCACCTTCAAGTGCTGTTTTGAGTTCAAACACGGTGGTTGAGTCACACGTTACGCGCCATGAGTCACCATCATCGGCCACATCTTCTGCGCCGTGGTCTAATGCAACGAGCATCACTTCGTCTTCACTGATGTTCTTCTCAATCTGAACAATTCCTTTTCGCGAAAACTGCCAAGCCACTGCACCAGGTTCTGCCAAAGCGCCGCCCGATTTACTGAACGCCATGCGCACGTCTGCTGCAGTGCGGTTTCGGTTGTTCGTCAGTGCATCAACAAGCATCGCCACGCCACCTGGTGCATACCCTTCGTACGTCACGGTTTCGAATGCGGCACCAGTTTGCTCACCAAGACCACGTTTCACTGCTCGATCAATGGCGTCATTCGTCATGTGCGCAGCTTTTGCTTTTTGAATGATGGTTCGCAACGTTGCATTGCTTGATGGATCTCCACCACCTTCGCGCGTGGCAACTTCTAGCTGACGCGACATCTTGGCGAATATTTTTCCGCGCGCGGCGTCGATTGCGCCCTTCTTGCGTTTAATCGTTGCCCATTTGGAGTGACCCGACATGGCTATACCTCCTGAAGTAAACCGGTGAATAATGAATGAATTCGATTGTCGCTCGTGAGTTCAGGATGGAACGCAGCAACCATCACCGTTCCCTGTCGTGCAAGAACAATATCTTGGCCATGTCGCGCTAAAACTGTGACGCCTTCGCCGCACCGAGAGATTTGTGGTGCGCGAATGAATACGGCATGGAAATCTTCAACGAGACCATCAACTTCAATATCGGTTTCGAAACTGTCGATTTGACGACCATAGGCGTTGCGCTTCACATCGATATCAATGGCACCAAAACTCTTCTGATCTGACCGACCATCAAGCACGCCTTTGGCAAGCAGAATCATTCCTGCGCACGTACCAAACACCGGCATCCCCTGCTTCAGCCGCGAATCAATGCCTTCGAACAATCCGGATGTCACCAGCAAGTGCGACATTGTGGTGGATTCTCCACCAGGCATTACTAGTGCGTCAACTAATTCCAACTCTGCAGGTGTACGAACTTGAACGGTTTTGACACCAAGATCACGCAAAACAAGTTGATGAGCTTCGAAAGCGCCCTGCAGTGCAAGAACGCCAACTACGCCAGACAAGAGGTGCTGCTTTACCAGCCGCGGTCGGCGTAGCGCTCGTTGATCTTGTCCATTCCGATGCCAGTCATCGGTGCACCAAGATTGCGACTTACTTTTGCCAACACATGTGCATCGCGGAAGTGTGCAGTTGCCTGAACAATTGCTTTCGCGCGTGGCGATGGATCATCGCTCTTGAAAATTCCTGATCCAACAAACACTGCTTCAGCGCCAAGCTGCATTGCCAATGCAGCGTCAGCAGGTGTAGCTATTCCACCTGCACAAAAGATCGGTACCTGCAGTTTGCCCGTCTCGGCAATTTCTTGTACGAGCGGCAATGGTGCTCCGAGCTTTTTTGCCCAATCAAACAACTCAGCAGAATCGGCCTGAGTAATTCGACGAATGTCTCCAAAAATACTGCGCAAGTGACGGACAGCTTCAACAACGTTTCCAGTTCCTGCTTCACCTTTGGAACGAATAAGAGCTGCACCCTCACTGATACGACGAAGTGCCTCGCCAAGATTGGTTGCACCACACACAAAAGGCGAGGTAAACGCGAATTTGTCGATGTGATGAGTTTCGTCGGCAGGAGTAAGTACTTCCGACTCGTCAATGAAGTCAACGCCGAGTGCTTCAAGAATTTGTGCTTCAACGAAGTGACCGATGCGAGCTTTAGCCATGACCGGAATGGTGACAACGGCCTTAATGCCTTCGATCATCTCGGGATCACTCATTCGAGCAACACCGCCGTCGCGACGAATGTCTGCAGGAACACGCTCGAGGGCCATCACCGCAGTCGCGCCAGCGTCTTCGGCGATCTTTGCTTGCTCTGGGTTTACTACGTCCATGATGACGCCGCCCTTGAGCATTTCTGCCAAGCCGCGATTAACTTTCATTGGCCCAGAAGCCGAGTTGCCCTTGCTTGTAGTCATGGCAATAAGCGTACCGACCGAGCCTTCACGACCCATAAGCCAACTCGGGGAATTCCCGAACAGAATTTACGGGAATTTGACGTCGTCTTGAGTCATGCCAGGAGCAACTACTGCAGTTTTTCCCGCACGAGCAACTTCAACAAACGTCTGACCAGGAGTCAACTTGATTACTCCGCCAGCTGAATCTTTCAATTCAAAAGGCTGCAAACGATCAGTTCGCGTCCATGTGCCCTCGTACATCACGCCATTGGTAAATACGTATGCCTTACCAGAACCAAGTGTTTTTGAAATTGGGCTATACGAGTTGGTGTACTCCACTTCAAGAACAACGACATTCGGAACCGACAACGCAACATCGGCAGTGTCAACTACTGGCGTGCCGTCTTGCGTGCGCACCCACTCTTTTGCCGTTGCATCCCAGTCCCACTGAACTTTCACGCCGTCCATCGAGACCTTCAGACCAGTCGCTTCTTTTGATGTAGAAGCATTCGCGTCACTGACTGTGCGGTAAGCAAATTGAGCAGAAGGCGCGCTGGCACCAACCGGTGCAAGCGTCCACAGTTTGGTGGTTTCTGCGAACAAGTTGTGCGGAGCTTTGTATTCATCGCTGCGCTTGAACCCACCATCGTTATTCACCTTCAGGTAACTGAGGTCCGTGAGATCTGATTTAGCGATTGCTGCAGAAACTTTGCTGTTTCCTCCACTCCATACGAACAGTGGCTTGTTTAATGAACCGAGCAAGTTGATGTCTTGGAAACGACCACTACGAATTGGTCCGACTGGGTCTGAGCCCAAACTCTGGAACACTGCGGCATAACGAGTGAGCTTCTCAACGTTCTCTTCAAAAATAATGTCAGCCTGGTTGATTCCCGCTTGAGGGCGAGCACCTGGATGGTTGTCGATCTTGACCACCATTGCTGGGCGATTCGCAGTTGTTGGATCTTCCTGTGGAGTGCCAAGCAGTGGGTTAAGGGGAACATCGCTTACCGCTTCAGTAGTTGGCACAGAGTCTGTTGATGCTGTGGAAGATCCACTTGATCCTCCACATGCAGACAGCGCTACGACTGCAGCAATTGCCAATGAACGGGAACCGATAACAGTTACTCGACGATTCATGATTTACATCTCCCTGAGCAAAGCAATTCGCTCGGATAGAGGCGGGTGGGTATTGAAAAGTTTATGCCACATACTTAACTTTCCTGCGTCTTTCACACCAGACAAGGGCTGCTCAATCCACATATGGGCTGTAGCCATGCTGGCCGAATGGGTCTCGGTGTGATCTGCCTGAAGTTTTTCCAATGCCGAAATCAAACCTGGCGGATACCTCGTCATACGCACAGCCGAAACATCGGCAAGTGTTTCACGGCGACGGCTCACCGCAGCCTGCATCGCACGCGCAATAATTGGTGATACCAGCAACAGTATGAACCCAATAATGGCCAGCGGGTTTCCGCGATCATTTCGATCGCCACTGCGGCTGACTCGCCCACCGTTCCACCACATCATGCGCAAGGTCATGTCGGTGATCAAGGCAATTGATCCAACCAAAGTGACCGCCAGTGTGGAAACAAGTATGTCGTAGTTCTTAATGTGTGACAGTTCGTGCGCAACGACTCCTTCGAGTTCTACGCGATTCATCTGATTCAGCAGTCCGGTGGTGATAGCAATTGCAGCATTCTTCGGGTTACGGCCCGTAGCAAATGCATTCGGAGCATCGTCATGAATGATGTACACCTGTGGTTTTGGAAGTCCGCCCGCGATGCACAGACCTTCTACGAGATTGTGTAGGCGTCGATACTCATTGACATCTGCTGGAACAGCGCGACTAACAGCAAGTGCAATTTTGTCTGACTTCCAATACGACGTGACTGCCATTACCGCAGAAATCACCAGCGCAATGATGGTGCCTGTTACTCCGCTTCCAACCAGGGTGCCGACTGCCAAACCCACCAGCACAAGTACAAGCACAAATCCGAACATTAAGAAAAATGTTCGACGCTTATTTGACGCAATGAGATCATTCATCAGGAGAACTTCACTTCCGGAACAACACGTGCAGCGTCTTCTGCTTCAAAGAAATCTCTTGCAGAAAACCCGAACATGCCCGCGAGCAACACGGTGGGGAACTTTTGAATTGCTGTGTTAAACGTTGAAACAGCATCACCGTAAAACTGTCGAGCATATGCAATGCGACTTTCGGTATTTGCAAGTTCTTCTTGAAGCGAAACAAACCCTTGGTTTGCCTTCAATTCTGGATACGACTCCGACAATGCAAACAATTGGCGCAGTGCACCAGTCATCGCATTATCGGCAGAAGCCTGAGCGTGTGGGTTTGCCGATGCGGCCATGCCCGAGTTGCGTGCTGCAATGACGGCTTCAAGCGCTGTCTTTTCATGCGCTGCATACCCCTTCACCGTCTCGACGAGATTAGGGATGAGATCCAGACGGCGCTTCAGCTGCACGTCAATTTGGCTCCAAGCGTTATCCACCTCGTTTCGTCGACGAACGAGCGAGTTATACATAGCGCCAACGACGAGTCCAAGAAATACGAAGACGAGAATTACTGCCAAAGTTGTGCCCATAGATGCAGTCTACGGCACCCGTCTAAGGCGCAGAGATCAACTCATCAATGAGCGTTATGGCGTCCATTGAGAAATTTTGGTCGACGCAACACCCTGTCTTCAAACATCGCAACAAACCTGTTTGGAGCGATTTCGAGCAATCGTTGCGCCTCATCGCTTAACAGTTTGTTGTACATCTCGACATACGACTCTGCCAGCCTCTGCATTGAAAAATCTTGTGCTCGCGAATGACCACCTGCAATCAAATGGTCACGAATCGTTTCATTTGTCGTCGCAATATGCAATGCTTCGGCGAGTGCAACCGGATTTCCGGGTTCTACGAGTAACGCATTCGTTTTATGTGTTGCCACATTGTTGTATCCGCTGATATTGCTAGCCACAAGTGCTGCACCAGCGGCCATTGCTTCAAGCAACACAATGCCAAACGACTCCCCTCGCAACGACGGCGCACAGAAAGCAGTGCACCTAGCCAGTCTGTCGAGTTTGTCTTCTTCAGTAATACGACCAAGCCAATGAATTCGTTCGTCGGCACCGTAGGTATTTTGCAGATCATCAATTCCTGCACCATCAGATGCAATCCACAGTTTGACGTTCCCTGGCAAGTGCGCCATCGACTGCAGCAGCACCTCTAAACCTTTGCGCGGCTCGTAACGCCCACAGAAGAAAATTGTTGGAGATGCTTCGCGAGGTGTTGTTGGTCGCATGTACCGCTGAACTTCAATGCCATTAAACAACACGGTGTATTCGCCGTCTAAGTATCTACTCGCCAGCTCTTTTGCTGATTCGCTTACCGCAACCCGAATGTTCAAGTGCTCCGCAGCCCAACGAGCAGTTTTATTCAACACGCGATACGACGTGGAGTCCCCCGCCGCATGAAACGTACCGACGGTTGGAGCAAGTTTGAGCAACAGTGCAGTCACTGTTGGGCCAGGGACAATTGGTTCGTGCAAATGAATCACATCGAATGCTTCATCGTTTAATGCACGAATGGTGCGCATTGCTGCAGATGGGTCTGGTGCAAGTGGTGCAACTGAACCATTGGCCGCGGTTGGCAAGCTGTTACCTAACGGAGTTACAAACGGCTCGGGCGGTGGGCCATCACACGGTGCTAACACGCGAACTTCATGGCCGATTCTGCGCAACTCGCGAGCCAATCCAAGCACCTGTGCCTGCACGCCACCGGGAACCGAAACGCTGTATGGACTCACCATGGCGATGCGCAACATGTTCACGGCATATACGGTAGGCGCATACAAGGAGCATTCAAGCCATGATCACTTTCACGCCATCTTCATACACACTTCCTGCGATTTCCCTCGTTGCATCGCCAACTAAGCGTCAGGCCATTTTGGACATCGCGGCAGATGCCGAGCGTCGCGGTTTTGCGGGCATCGCATGTCCAAGCTTGGGCGGAACTCTTGGTTTGTGTGTGTCCCTTGCGCATGCAACATCAACCATTCCATTTTGGACGTCGATTCAACCGATGTATTACAGCCACCCAGTTGAACTTGGAAACACTGCGTCACATATTCACGAAATTTCAGGTGGTCGATTTGGTCTTGGCATTGGAGTAAGCCATGGTCCAGTTGTACAACGACTTGGAGTTGCAACAGGCAAACCGCTATCCGATATCGCAAATTACGTTCAGGCGATGCGATCTAATGAACGATTTTCTGGACAACTTCCCCAGATTTTTCTGGCAACGTTGCGCGACAAGATGCTTGCGCTATCTACCGAAATATCGCAAGGTGCGATTTGGGCAAACGCTTCACTACGCGACATCAGCCGACAGGTTGCATCTGTTCCAGCAACTCAACGTGATCAGTTCTTCATGTCCAACATGGTGCCAACAGTGATAAGCGATGACCTTGACGCAGCGTACGCCATTCATCGCAAGACATTGACTGGCTATGTATCGCTCCCCAACTACCGCAATTACTGGCGAGTCGCTGGCTACGACAAAGAAATGGACAACATCGAATCGATCATCGCAAACACTCCCAAGGAGTCGCTTGCAGAACAGCTGCAACAGGCCATGACCGACGAGTGGTTACGTGATTGCACTATTTCGGGAAATGCATCTCAGGTTCGAGATCAATTCGCCGCCTGGGCGAAAGCAGGCGTGTTGCCTATTGCCGTGATGTCATCAACTAGCGGTGGACAAGCAAAAGCTGTTGCAGAGTTGTTCGCTGCGTTTGAAAGTTAACGAACGCCGAGTTCTTCCAACAACGATTCAACGAGTGTCTGAATCTGGTCGCGAATTGGTCGTACTGCTGCAACACCTTGACCCGCAGGGTCGTCTAACGGCCAGTCCACGTAGCGCTTCCCTGGAATGAACGGGCAGGTGTCTCCACAGCCCATAGTGACGACGACATCTACTTCGTGCAACATTTCCATCGACCACTTCTGTGGCACATAGTCGGCAATGTCGATGCCGACTTCATGCATCGCTTCAACAGCCGAGGGATTGACAGATGCTGCGGGTTCGGAACCACCAGAAAGCACGCGAACTTTGTCGCCAGCAATCGAGCGCATGAACCCTGCTCCCATTTGACTACGACCTGCGTTATGCGTACACAAGAACAACACTCCGGGAATTCGAGATTCGCTCATGCTGCACTCTCTTCGAATACGAAACGAATGATGCCGAACCCAATAACCGCACCGACGAGTTGCATCACTATGAACATCGGCACCGATTCGGGTGCGATACCCGCGAACGTGTTACTGAGTGTGCGAGCCACGGTTACCGCTGGGTTAGCAAGCGAAGTAGACGATGTGAAGAAGTACGCGCCGGTGATCCATGCAGCAACGGTAAAGGGAACCAAGTTGGCACGCTTGGCGCGAATGGTTCCGTAAATCACGACGAGCAACCCAACCGATGCGACAGCTTCGGAAATCCAAATATTTGACCCTGTTCGAACTTTCTCCGACACATTGATTGCATCAAGATCGAACATCACATTGGCAACAACTGCTCCGATGCAACCTCCAAGAGTCTGCGCAATTGCATATAAGCCGGTGTCTTTCCAACTTCCCTCGCCAAGCAACGTGCCAACAATTCCAACGATTGGGTTAAACGACGCGCCGGACACTGGAGCGAATATCAAAATGAGCGCAACAAGCGCGCCACCCGTAGCCACCGCATTGCACAGCAACTGCAGCGCTACATCTTGCGTCAAACGTTCGGCCATGATGCCCGATCCAATTACGGCAACGATTAATAAACCTGTTCCAAGAGCTTCCGCACTTAAACGCCGCATCATGAGCAGCAAGCCGATCCTTCTACTCCATCTATTTTGACAAAAAACGATGGTGAGTCTGCCAGCACGGTGTAAAACTCCCACGGCGCATTATCTGGAGATTGCACCCACACTTTGTCCTGCTTCGCGTAGCAACACACGGTGTCTTTTTCGATTTTCTCTACAAGTCCAAGATTTTCGAAACGCTCAATCGATTGGTCGACTTGTGATGAATCTTCGAGTTCGACCCCAAGGTGATTCAAATGATGGAACTCACTCGTGTCACCAATAGCTCGTTCGATAAGCACCAACTTCAATGGTGGTTCCGCGATAGCAAAATTTGCATAGCCTTCGCGGACCTTTGCAGGCTTGGCGTTAAACATCTTTGAGTAGAACTCAATTGCCTCTTCCAGATTGCTTACATTCAGCGCCAGCTGTACTCGGGACATCATTGGCCTCTTTCATTTGTTATATTGATAAGTATCAATATAACAAAGACCCCTAAGCCGAAGCGATTTATCGCCGCTCCTCAAGATTGCTGTGGACCCGTTTCCGACACTGCTCTTACGACGACCCAGGCAGCAGGTCTTGCGCAGGGTTTTGCTGCACTTGCCGACCCCATTCGCCTCAAGTTGTTTAGCCTGATCGCTGCTTCTCCGAACACAGAGACGTGTGCATGCAATTTGGTGAAGCCAACCGGTCGATCACAACCAACCGTGAGCCATCACCTCAAAGTTCTTCGCGAAGCAGGCTTACTACTGAGCGAGAAGCGTGGAACGTGGGTCTGGTATCGCGTGAATCACGACCGCTTAAACGAACTGCGCACGCTGCTGGCTTAAGCGTTAAAACCTGGGTCGCTTGGCCAGTTTGGCTGGAACAAGTGCCACTGCTCTGGTGCACGACGAATGAGACCCTCTACTTCAATCATGAGAAGTTGCGTAATGCGCGCAACATCTTCGCGCAAACTCCCCTGTCGTTCGACAGGAATTGGCGGGCGCACCACTGCATGATGCCCATCGGACTTGCGGGTGAAATACGTTGCCAGCGGCAACAGTGCCGCGCCTGTTCGCAAAGCAAAAAACGCTGGGCCTGCAGGAACCGTGGTTCGCTCTCCAAAGAACTCGACTTCAACTCCCGACCTCACTCCATCTCGCGGAATATCTCGGTCGCATAACAACGAGACCACTTGATTGTCTTTTAATGCCGCGCTCACTCGCAGACCAGCGTTGTCGTCGAGCGGAATGACATTCACCCCAACCCTGCTGCGCATATCGCGAAACCATTCAAAGAGTTCGTCATTGTCTAAGCGTTCAACCACTGCAGTCAGTCCATAACCCTGATCCACAAGCCAGCGGCCAGCCCATTCCCATCCGCCCAGGTGTGGCAGACCAAGTACCACTCCATTGCCGTCAGCAATTCCTTTTTCAATGTGTTCAAATCCGTCTACGGTGAACCCTGCCTGAATCTGTTTCTTGGACAGCGTTCCTAACCGAAATGTCTCTAAGTAGTAACGCGTGTAGCTCTGAAACGCTTCTTGCACAGCCTGGCGTAATGCGAAACCACGAAGCGAAGGGTTCACTCGCTGCAAATGTCGTTCAATCATTTCCCGCTTATCACGAAGACCCAAAGCAAGCGGCGCACCAAGTGCAAGCGACGTTCCTAATGCAAGCGGAGCGGGAGTAAGTTTTGCGAATAACGAAGCGGCCCGATACCCCGCAAGGGTTAACGCGTCAATGCCGGTGTCGCGAGGATCGGCCATAGCTCAGAATTACTGAAGGCGACGTCGACGCTGAAAACGTGCGCGGTAATCATCGCGGCGAGCTCTGCGCGACGCACGACGCGAACGACGAATTGCTTGCTTCTCTGCCGTTATAGGGGCAACGGCGGCTTGCTTCCACACTTTGGCGAATCGTTGCACAGCTGTTATCACAACAAGAACCAACATGACCACCATGACCCACTTCAACAGCGAGTCAAAAAGTAATCCGAAGCACAACAAAATGATTCTCTCTGCGCGTTCCATGAGCCCACCCTTGGCGTACAGCCCAAGTGACTCAGCTTTTGCACGCTCATAAGAAATGATGAGCGATGTGCCAAGAATGGCGAAAGGAACAATAGAGAACTGCGGAGAATTTGAACTGGCATAAAACCAGGCAACTCCTCCGAACAGGAATGAGTCGCTTACGCGGTCAACGACGGAATCGAAGAACGCTCCACGCTGACTAGCCGAATTCGATGCTTTCGCAAGCGCCCCATCGAGCAAGTCGGGAAGCGCTGAACAAATGACGAGCAATAGGCCCAGTTGCATTTTTCCAGCACCGATTGCAAAAGCAGATGCAGCTGCAACGCACAATCCAAGCAACGTGAAATGGTCTGGCGATAGTCCAGTGCGACGAAGCGATTCCCCTACTGGTCGAACATAACGCTCGATTTGAGTTTTGAATCGGCCGTCAAACATTGGCTAGATACTAGTGAATACCGCTTACTTGGAAGTCGCAGCGTTATCTGGGTTGATTTCAACAAGGCATTCGACAATTTCGCCATTAACCGCATCGACTAACACCAAACCACGATGAGTTGGTGGCTCCTGTGCGCTGTAGCAAAACACTCGCCAAGTAGGACGACTGCGAACACCTCGCCACACCTGCTGCGCCGAAGCGTGCCCTACCGCAAAATCGACTGCACGAGAAGCATGCACTAACGCATCTCGTTCATTAATGGTCATCTTCCACGAGGAAGTCAAAACGAAAATTGCAAAGGCGGCTAGTGCAATGGCAAACACCAGGAACCCATCATTGACTAATCCTGAAGACTGATCACTCAAAATCCACAGCAACAGACTCAGCGCTGAAATTCCTAAATACAGATAGCCAGGTATGCGACGACGGCTGTTATCGGGAAACTGATACGGCCCAACAAATGCCGAAACGTCAAGGTCGCTTGGAAGTTGGTCACGAATCTCATTGCTGTTTACATCGTTCATTGCATTTCCTTCCATCGATTTCGAATTCGCTGCGCAGTTACATCTAGCGCCTCCGGCAAAATTTTTGCCGTCGCTACTGCAACCATGAAATTGGAATCGCCACCCCACCTTGGAACGATGTGAATGTGCAGGTGTTGCGCAACGCTGCCACCTGCGGCATGGCCCAAATTGATTCCTACGTTCATTCCCTGTGGTTTGTACTCAGCTTTAAGAACTTGCACAGCCTTGGTCACTGTCGCCCAGATTTCGCTTGTCTCCTGTGCGGTGAGCATTTCTAAATCGGGAACTTCCCGATAAGGAATGACCAGCACGTGCCCCGATGAGTACGGGAATGCATTCATGATGACGAAGCATGTTTCGCCACGATGCACAATGAATGTCTCTTCGTCAGGACGATTCGATTTCAATATCTCGGTGAACACCGATTCGTCAGAATGCTTACCGTGCGAATCGCGCTGCACATACTGTGCACGCCATCCGTTCCACAAACGATCCAACATGTTAATTACAGGTTTCCAGCTGTGGCTTCTGTGCGAGTCTCGTCATGTAGCTGCGCAATAAATGCATCCACATTCACACCGCGAATCACGTCACCGCCGCGCGGGTTCACCCCAACGGTGTTGTTCTTCACGTCATCGTCGCCGACAACAAGTACAAACGGAATGCGTTCAAGCTTGGCGCTACGAATTCGCTTGCCCAGCTGTTCATCAGCTTCAGCGGTGTCTACTCGGAATCCTTCAGCTCGCATTCGCTTAACAAGTGATTGCGCGTATTCCTCGTGCTGCGATGTAACTGCTAACACGCGTACTTGCACAGGGGCTAGCCATGCTGGGAATGCTCCGCCGTAGTGCTCTAGCAGCACACCAAAGAATCGCTCAACTGATCCGAACAATGCGCGATGCAACATAATTGGGCGGTGGCGACTGTTGTCGGCTCCGATGTATTCCAAGCCGAAACGTTCCGGCAAGTTGAAGTCACATTGAATGGTGCTGAGCTGCCATTTACGACCAATCGCATCACGAACATCGATGTCGATCTTTGGTCCATAGAACGCAGCGTCGCCTTCCTTCACGGAGTACTTCACTCCGTGGCGATTCAACGCTTCACGCAGCGCTGTTGTTGCCTTATCCCAAATTTCGTCTGATCCGACCGACTTTTCCAAGTCGCGAGTTGACAATTTGAATTCAAAGTCATCGAAGCCAAACTGACGAAGTACTGACAACACAAAGTCGAGAAGCGAGGTAATTTCATCGGCCATTTGATCTTCAGTGCAGAAAATATGACTGTCGTCTTGAGTGAATCCGCGAATGCGCAACAAACCATGCAAGGTGCCTGCACGTTCGTAGCGGTACACCGTTCCCAGTTCGAATAAGCGAAGCGGAAGTTCGCGATAGCTACGTTGGCGATCGCGGTAGATCAGACAGTGCATCGGACAGTTCATCGGCTTCGGGTAATACGTGCCGTTGTCCATTTCCATTGGCGGATACATGCCGTCTTTGTAGAAATGCAGGTGACCAGAGGTTTCAAACAACTGTGCGTTTGCGATATGCGGAGTAAACACAAATTGATAACCGCCGTTTTGGTGGCGGTAACGGCTGTAGTCCTCCATGATCTTGCGCACGATTGCACCCTTTGGATGCCAAACTGCAAGACCGCCGCCTAGTTCAGATGGAAAGGACAGCAAGTCCATCTCGGTTGCTAAGCGACGATGATCACGCTTTTCTGCCTCGGCGAGTCGTGTGATGTGCTCTTCAAGTGCTGCCTTCGACTCCCATGCCGTGCCGTAGATGCGTTGCAGCATTGGACCTTTTTCATTTCCGCGCCAATACGCCCCGGCAACTTTCATCAAGGCGAAGTGGCCAAGTCGAGCAGTGCTTGGAACGTGAGGTCCGCGGCACAAATCAACAAAACTCTCGGAATTGCGGTAGACGCTTACGGAACCATCGCCAGCAACTTCACTCGCATCCGAGCCATCTGCTGCGCCAGTAGTTACGCGCTCAATAATTTCACGTTTGTATGGTTGATCAACAAACAAAGCAAGCGCTTCTGCAGCGCTCATTTCAGAACGAACAAATGGTTGGTCTGCTTTTACTATTGCGCGCATGCGCTCGGTAATTGCTTCCAAGTCATTATCACTAAATGTTTTTCCGCCGGGAAGTTCGAAGTCGTAATAAAAGCCGTCTTCAATAGCTGGACCAATAGTGAACTTTGCGCCAGGAAAATGCTGCAGCACGGCTTGAGCAAGTACGTGAGCAGTCGAATGACGAAGAACGTGCCTGCCAGCATCGGAATCTGAAGTGATGATCGAAACCTGTGCCCCATTGCGCAATGGCACCGAAATATCAACCTCATTACCGTCGACAACAGCAGCTAGTGCTGCCTTGGCCAAACGTGACCCAATGGACTGAGCTAAATCGAGGCCTGTAGAGCCAACTGGCAGTGTTCGTACGGAACCATCGGGCAAGGTGACATCAAGAGTTGCTGCATTCATCGCACCATCAGTCTAGGTTCGCAAGCCTGAGGCGGACTGCTCTATTTAGCCGTGGCGACTGACTCTTTCTGCACTTCGCCCATTGATGACTGCTCGTCTTGCCGTTTGCCGGCATAGACATTTCGATATTGCTGGCCAGTCATGGACTGAATTTCAAACATCACTTCATCAGTCATTTCTCGCAACACCAAGTGATCGTCGCTGCGCTGCGCATAACGCGCAGGCGAAATTGGCTTGCCGATCGTGATGCTGACGCGACCACCAATGCGAGGCAGCTTTGCATCTGGAGGCTGAATCTCTCGCGTGCCGACAATACCTACGGGAAAGATTGGGCAGTCAATCTTGAGGGCTAAACGTGCTGCGCCAGTTTTCCCCTTGTACAACATTCCATCTCGGCTTCGCGTTCCTTCTGGGAAAATGCCGAACAGCTCTCCGCGCCGCAAAACATTTTCAGCAGCGTCGAGTGCTACTTGTGCTTTTTCCCCGCCCTCACGATCGATTGGAATCATTCCGAGAGCAGGAAACAATCGACGCGTCTTCCACGAATCTAAATATTCGCTTTTGCCAACAAATGAAATATTGCGCGGCGCTTGAATAATGAGAAAAGCAGAATCCAAAAAACTGACGTGATTGGCACACAAAATTGCAGGGCCTGTTTCGGGAAGTTGCTCAAACCCACGAAGGTCGAAACGCCACAACCGATTAGCAACAACTCGTACTACGGGCCGAACTCGCGACTGCAGCTCGGTTGCTCCCGAGTACAAGTCGTCGACCCGCGTCGACATCAGATAACAACCCCTAGTAGGCGCGCACTTTCTCCTACTGCTACTCCATTTTTTGCAGCGGCATCAATAAGCGAGACTGCAGTTGGGGTATCGAGATCGTTGTCTAGTGCAGAACGCACATCTGCTAGCAGCCCAGAATCGCCTTGCGAGTTTCCAATTTGTGTTGCTGACTTCCATTGCGTAAGTCGCGATTCGTTGCGCGTCATGAGTTGGTCATCCCATTCCCACTCAGTGCGGTAGTGATGTTCGATTAAGCCCAACCTAATCGCCATCGGGTCATGTTGGGTACGCAACTTGTCGACGAACACCAAATTGCCACGGCTCTTCGACATCTTGTGGCCGTCCATCGACACCATTGCCACGTGCATCCAATGCTTCACAAACGGTTGGCCAGTTGCTGCTTCCGATTGTGCTCGCTCGCATTCGTGATGCGGGAAGATGAGATCGCTTCCACCACCGTGCAAGTCAATAGTGGTTCCAAGTTCGCGAAGTGCAAGTGCGGAACATTCAATATGCCAACCAGGTCGCCCTGCTCCCCACATGGTGTCCCACGATGGTTCATCGGATGCCGATGGATGCCACAAGACAAAGTCGAGTGGATTCCGTTTATAGGGGTCGTCAACGTTGCCGCCGCGCTCACGAGCAAGCGCAATCATGGTTTCGCGGCTGTAATGCGACACACTGCCAAACTGCGGAAATTTCTCCACGTCGAAATACACCGAACCACCAGATTCATAGGCGAAACCACGGTCAATCACCATGCCAATAAATCCGCGAATGTCGGGAATTGCCGAAGATGCGCGCGGTGTGCTGTGCACCGGTAATGCATTCAACGCTTTCATGTCCGATTCAAAACGCGCTTCCTCTCCCGCTGCAAGATCGAGATAATGCACTCCAAGTTCGCGAGCTTTGGCAAACAATGGGTCATCTACGTCGGTTACGTTGCGAACGCACTTCACCTGGTGACCCATATCAATAAGTCGGCGCTGCAGCACGTCGTATGAAATAAAGGTAAATGCATGGCCTAAGTGCGTTGCGTCGTATGGAGTAATTCCGCACGTATACATCAACACCGTTGGGTTCGGCGCAAACTCAACAATTTCTTGCTGAGCGGTATCAAACAATTTCATCGTCAAGGCAATCAGTCCAGCTTCATATTGCGACCACTAACTGGGTCAACATCGGGAATTCCCGTGAGTCGCGGAGCCACTCGTGTTTTATAGCGCACATTCAACTGCAAAAGCACCGCGGTGAACGCTTCGAGTGCCAATGCATTCGACAAGCGTCCGGTGCTCAGTGGCCGGCAACCTGGAATTTGTGCAACCAGATCGCTCACTACTTCAATCGCTTCTGGATAGTCCGAACAAATCAACACATCAGAATCAACATGATGATTCAAGTTGCCAAGCTCCTTGGCTGGTAGGTGCTGCATCGCAGCGACAACACGACTGTTAGGAATTTCAGCTTGCACGTGAGCCGCAATGCTTCCTCGCGGTGGAACCAAAGGTTGAAACTCTTTGCCCACTCGCACCAGCGCGTTCGCCATGGTGACCACAATTTTGCCGCGCAACGCTTCAGCGTGCTCGCCAACAATGGTTGCAGTTGAGTCCCAAGGTGTTGCCACAACAATCAAATCGCAATTGGCGGCGTCTGCGTTCGTGCCAGAGTCAAACTTCAATGCGTGGTCAGGCCATTGCGCAATCAGTTCGGCAACCGTTTCTTCCGAGCGTTCCTTTGAACGTGACCCGATCAGCACCTGATGACCAGCGACACTCATTCGCAGGGCTAACCCGCTTCCTGCTGGCCCTGTACCGCCAATAATTCCAATCCGCATAGGTGAAGCCTTACACAAACCACACTCGGGAACTACGGTCATAGGCATGGGAATTTTGGATGGGAAAAACATTGTCGTCACCGGCGTGCTGACCGACGCCTCACTCGCCTACGGGGTTGCAAAACTTGCACTAGAGCAAGGCGCACAAGTCATGCTCACCGGAGCAGGTCGCGGCCTATCCATTACGGAGCGAACCGCTCGCAAACTCAGTACCGACATCAAAGTGGTGGAATTCGATGTCACTGTTGAAGATCACATCGTTTCGGCCCGCGCAGCCGCACAATCACAATTTGGACGCGTAGATGGCGTCCTCCATGCAATCGGTTTTGCGCCGGCCGTGTGCCTCGGCGACGACTTCATGGCTGCCCAGTGGTCGGACGTATCTGTCGCGATGCAAATTTCTGCATACTCACTGAAAACCCTGGCCGATGCATTTGTACCCCTCATGACAAGTGGCGGAAACATTGTTGGCCTCGATTTCGACAACACCGTTGCGTGGCCTGCGTACAACTGGATGGGCGTTGCCAAAGCTGCACTCGAATCGACAAACCGCTACCTCGCAAAAGAACTTGGGAGCAAACAAATTCGCTGCAACCTTGTTGCCGCTGGCCCAATTCGCACCATGGCAGCAAAATCAATTCCTGGTTTTCAAAAATTCGAAGACGTGTGGGATGACCGCGCTCCTCTTGGGTGGGATGTCAATGACTCGAGCGGTGTAGCTCGCACATGTGTGGCCATGCTTTCCGATTGGTTTCCATGCACCACTGCAGAAATTATTCATGTAGACGGTGGCTTCCACGCAATGGGCGTGTAGACCAATATTGCTTGCGTAAACCCCTTACTTCTCTTGCGATCTGTTTCGCTGCATTGGTTACCTCATGCTTGACCCTGACTTCACCCGTTCACGCAGCATCAAACGATCCGTTGCTTGCACAACAATGGGGAATTTTTGTCATTGGCGCAGACCGTGCGTGGGCAACAACAACGGGTCAAGACGTAATAGTCGCCGTAGTTGATAGCGGCAGCGGACCACACCCTGACCTAGCCGAAAATCTTTTAACGGGTCATTCATTCTTCGGATCGGTTGAGTCTCAAGATGGAACCGACATTGATGCCGGTGGGCATGGATCGCATGTTGCTGGCATTATTGCCGCTGCTGCGAACAATGGAATCGGTGGTTCCGGCGTTGCGCCTCGCGCAAAAATATTGCCAATCCAAGTACTCGACCAAGCAGGACAAGGCGACGCACGAGATGTTGCCGCTGGTGTTCGTTACGCAGCAGACAATGGTGCAAAGGTCATCAATTTGTCTCTCGGCGGCACTACTGAAAGCTCAAGCCTGACGCAAGCAATTCAATACGCCACCGACAAAGGTGCCCTCGTCGTAGCCGCAGCCGGCAACGGTGGTGCGCTCGATAAGCCGAAATGGCCAGCATCCCTCGACCTCACGCTTGCGGTGACCGCAGTCGATCAAACGAATAGCGCAACACCATTTGATCAACGCGGCGACTACATCGACATAGCAGCGCCGGGAACAAACATTGTCTCCACTGCAAAAGGCAACTATGTCTCACTCAGTGGCACCAGCATGGCTGCTGGTTTTGTTGCCGGTGCGGCGGCATTGTTGTTTGCTGCTGAACCACGAATTTCCAACGCTCAAGTTCGCGACATCTTGATGCGTACGGCCACAGACATTGGAGAACCTGGGCGTGACAACACCTTTGGAGTTGGGCTCATCAACATGGTTGCAGCGCTAACAGAACTACAGCGCATGTTTCCTCCTCTGGTTGCTCCACAAATTGCAGCAATTGGACACGTGGGAGAAACCCTCATCGCCAATCTGGATTTGATCTCTGACGTTTCCAACGTGCAGTGGTTCCGCTGCGATGCAATTGGTATTGCAGTTTCCGAAATTCCGGCTGATTGCACAGCAGTAGCAAGAGCAACAAAGCGTTCGTACCTCACAACACAAGCCGATGCACGGCACACCATCCGTATTGGCATTACCTACACACGTGCTGGAACCAAACAATTTGTGGTCTCCGATTCCGTCGGACCGTTCTTTCCTATTTGGCAAGTTGCCAATGCTGTCAAGTCTTCAAGCTCCAATGACATGAAAAACCTTTTCAGCTCTTCTTCATCTGGAAGCAGAACCTACAAGATTGTTGCTGGAGCGTGCCGCATCAGGGGCACGACATTGATTGCACCGGCGGTGCCATCAATGTGCCGAGTGCGAATGACCGTCGCTGCGCGCACACCATTTCCAAAACTCACTATTGCTGGCGACATCACTGTTTCATAATTGCAAAACAAAGGCGAGCACATGACCAATCGGTTAGCCGATCAAACCAGTCCATACCTTCGCCAACATGCTGATAATCCTGTGGATTGGTATGCATGGGGGGAAGAAGCATTTCAACAAGCTCGTGAACGCAATGTCCCGATCCTGTTGTCGGTGGGATATTCAGCTTGCCATTGGTGTCATGTCATGGCCCACGAATGTTTTGAAGATCTCGAGACGGCAACGGTAATGAACACGATGTTCGTCAATATCAAGGTCGACCGTGAAGAGCGCCCGGACGTTGATGCCATTTACATGGATGCAGTTCAGGCAATGACGGGACGAGGCGGATGGCCAATGACCGTCTTCCTCTCCCCTGATGGCAAGCCATTCTTTGGTGGCACCTATTTCCCGAAGCCGTCATTCCTGCAACTCATGAACGCAATTACTGAGGCATGGAACAACCGCCGCGAGGACATTAATAACAACATCGATGCCTTAATGGAAGCGCTTGAACGTACAGCAAAGATTGAACAGCACTCCAGCATCGCCGACTTCTCTACGTTTGAACTTGCGGTTACCCAATTACGCGCAAGCTTTGATTCAACATGGGGTGGATTTGGAAATGCGCCAAAGTTTCCAAGCACGATGAACCTAGAAGTGCTGCTGCGCCAACTACTCGCAGGTGAAGACAGTGAACTTGAAAATGTCGTCACCACAACGCTTAATGCCATGGCAAGTGGTGGCATGTACGACCACTTAGGTGGAGGCTTCTCGCGATACAGCGTGGATGAAATGTGGCTCGTCCCCCACTTCGAAAAAATGCTCTACGACCAAGCCCTGCTCGCGCGCGTCTACCTGCATGCGGGAATGTTGTTCGGCAATGAAACGTGGAAACAAGTTGCGCGTGAAACCATTGACTATGTATTGCGCGATCTCACCCATCGTGAAGGTGGTTTCTTTAGTGCTGAAGATGCCGACTCGCTCGACGAAAGTGGCCACAGCCACGAGGGCCACTTCTATGTATGGAGTCGCGACGAATTCATCGGCGTGCTGCCAGATCGCCTGCACGAAGCAGCACTTGAGTGGTACGAAATTACAGCTTCTGGAAACTTTGAAGGCAAAAACATTCCATCTCGACTCCACCACCGTGGCGAACTCATTCGGCCACCAGAAGTTGAAGAGGCACGGAAACTTTTGTATCAACATAGGGAAACTCGCAAGCGTCCACTTCTCGACGACAAGGTACTCACCGAGTGGAACGCCATGATGTTGTCCACCCTTTCCGAGGCTGCATTCTTTTTTGAATCGCACGAGTGGCTGCAAGCTGCAATTCGTAATGGCGAATTTCTTGTGCGCGAGCTTCGCACCACGAAAGGAAATTGGCATCGCAGCTGGCAAGAGTCTGGTTCACCACAGGCACGCCACCGAGCACTCGCTGCAGATCTTGCCCAACTTGTAGATGCGTTCACACGACTCGGTGAAGCAAGTGGTGAAGCACGTTGGATTACTTACGCGAAAGAAGTAGCCGATGAAATGCTCACCCAGTGTTGGGATGCTGGAAATGGTGGACTGTTTACTACCCCCGACAACGGCGAACCACTTATTGTTCGCCAAAAAGATGTGATGGATAATGCAACGCCGTCAGCCAATTCAACTGCCGCACTTGCGTTGTACCGACTTGGCGCTTTAACTGGCAATAGCCGCTACACCCACCATGCCGAACAAATCTTGCGCCTTCTTGCACGCATTGCAACGAGCGCACCCTCTGCATTCGGCAACCTGCTCGCCTCGGTGCATCTTTGCCACGCAGGAATTACCGAAGTTGCACTACCTGGTAATCAAACCGACATGTTGCGCGAACTTCGCAAACGCTGGCTGCCAACCATTGTGCTCGCATGGGGCGAACCGTATGACTCGCCTTTGTGGACCGACCGAAATCAGAACTCTGCCTATGTATGCAAAGAGTATTCGTGCTTAAAGCCAGCAACGTCACCAGATGAGTTGGTGGAAACACTACGCATTGCACTTGCCTAACGATTTACCAACGAGATTGATGAACCACTTCGTCTAGCGACTTTCGCGGACGAGCAGAACTTCTACCCTTTTCTCCATCGTGTACAGCATGACCTATGGCAATTGCACCGAGTAACTGCATGTGCTCAGGAACCCCCAAACGAGTACGCAAATGTTGCTCGCCCGTAAACACTGCAAAGAACAAAGCACCCAGTTCGGCATCATGCGCTGCTAACAACAACGACATGACGGCAAATGATCCATCAACTGTCCAATACGGAGTTGGCCATACCTCTACGCCTTCACCAAGCCCAGTTGCCGCTTTATCAGTCTCGGCATATCGAGCAACATAAGCAAGTGGGTCGACAAACGGAAGAATGATCACCGGAGCATCCAGTAGCTGTTTCCAACGAAAGGTGCTGCGTTTATCGTTTGGCAGCGTGTCACTCCAAAAGGCCGAAACATTTTCGCCCGTGAGCACTACGAAATGTGTGCCTTGTGTTTTTCCTGCTGAGGGAGCGCGAAGTGCCAGGTCAATGAGCGATAGCAAAACATCTGCAGCAATTGGTGTAGGTAAAAAAGCCCGCGTCATTCGACGGGAACGGACGAGTTCGGTGAATTTCACCGCAGTAACCGTTAGTGCTTTTCGAGTTTGCCAAGCTTGGCAAGTGACTCTGCCATGGTCCACCCATGAACGATGAGTGCTCCACCCTTAGACTTCGATACGCCCTTGAATTGCGCAGCAACATCGGGGTTCACTTTTTCTGGCTTTGTCGATTCATGATCGAGGAATCCGCTATGGCCGTTTGACTTCACGATGAAACTCTGTTCGTCATACGTGGACTCAACACCAAACCTGCGAGCAAGGCGCTTGCCCCATGCACGCTCTTCACCGACTGCACGATGACCTGGACGAGGAATCATTTCGGTCAGCGCCTTGAAGGACTCAAGTCCGTCAGCACTCAAAAAACGCGAACCGACCACAACATCTTCGTCAGGAAAAGCCATCAGCGCGCGGTGATACGCCTCGGTCATCAAACCCTTTAACACTGCGTCGCGCTTTGGCGTGCGCTTCACGCTCATCATGCCAAGCAATACACATGGCGTTCCGCCGATGCGCTCAAGCGTTGAAAATGTGAAACCATGAACCTTGCCGCTGATTTTGGCACTGGTGAACAACACCCAGTCCTCTTTGGCCTTGGCGATTACCTCTAGCGAGAAAAAGCCACCCATGGCTGCCAATTCTTCGATTTCGATATCGGTTAGGGACGCACAATCACGCGTTTCAACCTCAACTGACATATCTACAGTCTGCCAGCAAAAATGTGGTTTGAGACGGGCTAATACTGCACCGCCCTAACTACTCGAACACTGCCTATTCGATATAGGCGTTTTCGCCAAACTCCGTGCGCAACACGCCAATAGCCCGATCAAGGTTGACATTGAATTCAGAACTCAGTCGCAACACATTTTCGGGTCCAAGATGTAAATAGACGGGAGATGTTCCTGGATATTCCAGCAGGGTTGACTTCAGCGACTCAATAGTGGCTTCAGACAGCACTTGTGCAGCAATCTTCAAATGCAGCGAGTCTTGGAATGCACGCAGTCCTTCCAACACGGTGACGTCCATAGCCATGAACCCCACCCTGCTGTCGTCTCGCTTGTCTAGACGACCACGCACAGAAACCAAAATGTCGTCAGCCAGTTGATGACCAAATTTTTGCAATGTCTTTGGGAATAAGGTCACTTCAATTGAACCCTGCAAGTCTTCCAATTGGAAGGTTGCCATTTGGTCTCCCTTACGCGTGTATTTGCGCGCAAGTCCGTTAACAATTCCGCCGATCACCATGAACGCACCATCGTCACGCTCTAATGCTTCCGGAATGGAGCAGTCTACGCGGCGTCGCAACGCTCCCTCGATACCCATGAGCGGATGATCAGAAACATACAGACCGAGCATTTCTTTTTCAAACTTCAACTGTTCGGTCTTATCAAATTGCAAATCAGGAATATTTTGACGCTCAGAGAACCCTTCGGTTTCATCGCCGAGATCGCCAAACAGACTCATCACACCTTGGTCGCGTTCGCGACGGCGCACCATGGTGTTGTCGATAATTGATTCAAACACCATGAGCAAGCCCTTTCGTGGGTGCCCAAGCTTGTCGAATGCTCCTGCTTTAA
>JALQUZ010000039.1 GCA_023263695.1 Ilumatobacteraceae bacterium | reverse complement strand
TGCAAAATGCCCTTGTAGTTGGCCCATGTGTCTGGCAACGTGATGAGGTTCACTTGGCCTTCGGTCTTGGCTGCGTCAACGATGTCAGCTGCTGGGCAGTCTGAAACAATTGCGGCATCGGTTGACTCGGTTGTTTCGCTATTTGATCCACATGCTCCAAGCAAAATGCCTGCAATGGTAAATCCGAGAGCGATTTGTACTTTCTTTGTAACTTTCATGTGTTTTGACATGCTTGAATTCAATCTCATACAGATGACTAGACGATGAACGTACGAATACTTCAATGCAAAATTTGAGCCAAATATTAACTTCGCGAATATTCACAAAAGTTTATGAAATAGAGTTATCTCATGCCATCACAACAGGAACTGCTGAACTCGGAACAACTCAGTTTCTTTCATACCAATGGTTGGCTAATCACTAATTCATTAGATGAATTCCAATCCCGCAATCTGCAGTCGTGGGTTACTGAAGTGTCTCAATGGCCAGATGGTGGATCTTGGCTTCACTATCGTGAATTAACTGAATTCGGACCGAAGCTTTGTCGAACCGAATATTTCACAACATTCCATCAAGGTTTGCATGATTTACTTACCTCCGGACACATGCTGTCAACCGCAAGTGCGCTACTTGGCGAGCAGGCGGTTCTGTACAAAGAGAAAATCAATTACAAATTGGCAGGTGGTGCTGGATACTCACCACATCAAGACGCTCCGGCGTACCGCTTCATCGATACTCACATCTCGTGCATGGTCGCCGTTGACGATGCAAATGTGCGTAATGGATGTTTAGAAGTAGTTTCTGGCGCTCATCACGAGATACTCCCAATGAACAGCGACGGCTGCATACAGCCAGAAAAAGTCGCGGAATTGAAATGGGATTATGTAGAACTGAAGGCGGGACAAACACTTTGGTTTCATTCAAAAACGCCACATCGCAGTGGCGATAATCTGTCCCCTTTCGATCGTCGCGCGCTATACCCCACTTATAATGCGCTTTCAGAGGGAGACCTTCGCGAACGGTATTACGCGCAGAAAATTACTGAATTTAATGAATCAGAAATTGATGGAACGAAAATTAAGGTCTCATTGATTAATGATTTCCGAGGAAAGCCAGTTACAAATGATTGATGAACTCATAAAACTATTCGAAACTTACGGTTCTGAAAAATACGACGAAAACATTTCACAGACTGAACACGCTCTGCAATGCGCGCTGCTTGCGCATCAAGCCCACGCAACAGATGAATTGGTTGCCGCTGCATTGCTGCACGATGTTGGCCACTTGCTCCAATTGCAAGGCAGCAACGGAAACGCAGATTTTTCACAAGACGATTTTCACGAAAATTTGGGAGCAAATTTCTTGTCGTCAACTTTTGGGCCAAACGTAACTCAACCAATTGCATTACACGTTCAGGCCAAGCGGTATCTGTGTTCTGTCTTTCCTTCGTACGAAGCCGAGCTTTCAGAGGGTTCGCAAAGAAGCTTCCAGTTACAAGGTGGCCCGATGAGCGCAAATGAATTGGCAGAGTTTTCACAAAACGAAAATTTTGATGATGCGGTCAACGTCCGCACATGGGATGACCTAGCGAAGATCGAAAATATTATTTCAGGACAGTTTGCGGACTTCGTTCCTCTACTGAAACGAGTGGCTACTCAGTAAGCCTGAGTCTTAGACAGCTGGAAGAACGTCAACAACCTTGCGGCCACGACGTTCGCCAAACTTCACGCTGCCGTGTGCAAGAGCGAACAAGGTGTCGTCTTTGCCAATGCCAACGTTTTTGCCAGGGTGCACTTTGGTGCCACGCTGACGAATGAGAATGGTTCCTGCGGTGATCTTGGTGCCGTCAAAAACTTTGACGCCAAGTCGTTGCGCGTTTGAATCGCGACCGTTTCGTGTAGAACCGCCACCCTTGGTCTTTGACATGATTCAGCCTTTCGCAATGCTGGTGATTTCAATCACCGAATACTTTTGACGATGTCCGAAGCGACGGCGCTGGTTAGTGCGGCGCTTGTAGGTGAAGCCGTCGATCTTTGGACCAGCTGCTTTACCAACGACTTTTGCAGTGACCGTTGCTTTGGCCAATTCGCCAGGTGTAGACAACACCGTTGCTCCGTCGACGAGGAGCACTGGGGTGAATTTCACCTCAGCGCCATCTGCTGCATGGAGAAGTTCCACATGGACCTGTTGGCCCTGTGCGACTTTCTCCTGCTTTCCTCCGGTTGCGATTACTGCGTACATAACGGTCTCCTACTCTACCCCTGGACTATCGGGCTTCCCAACTCTGCTTAATCCAACATCGACAGGTCGATCATGACCCCGCGACCCTCACAGGTCACACACGGATCGGCGAAGTTGGTTAATAACCCCTCGCCAATGCGCTTTCGGGTCATTTCGACCAAGCCAAGCTCGGAAATCTCAAATACCTGCGTGCGGGTTTTGTCGCGCGACAAAGCATCTTTAAAGGCTTCGAGCACCTTGCGGCGATTCTCTCGAATCTCCATGTCAATGAAGTCGATCACGATAATTCCGCCGATGTCGCGCAAGCGCAACTGACGAGCAATCTCTTCTGCTGCCTCAAGGTTGTTGTGGAACACCGTTTCTTCAAGGTTGGACTTACCAACGTTCTTTCCAGTGTTCACGTCGATTACGGTGAGCGCTTCGGTGTGCTCGATGATTAGCGAACCACCCGATGGCAACCACACTTTGCGATCGAGAGCTTTACGCAATTGTTCGTGCACGCGATGTTGTTCGAATAATGGCAAGCCTTCTTTTTCGGCGTCGTACAGCTCGATGCGGTCTGCAAATTCAGGATTGAACGCGCCGATGTAGTCGCGCACTTCTTCGAATAATGCTGCGTCATCAATCACAATGCCGCGATAGTCACTGCTGAACTCTTCGCGAATCACGCGAACCGCAAGTGGTGGTTCGCGATACAACAACGTTGGTGAAGTTGCTTTCTCTGCCTTGGCGCGAATTTCATTCCATTGTTCAATTAAGCGAGTGAGGTCTGTGGTGAGCTCGTGTTCAGTTGCGTTCTCTGCTGCAGTACGCACGATAATTCCGTGCTGCTCAGGCTTAATGCGATCAAGAATTCCGCGCAAACGACGACGCTCACCTTCTGGCAAACGCTTCGAAATTCCGTACGTACGCGAGTCTGGAATAAGCACAACGAAACGACCAGGCAACGACACTTCTTGGGTCAGTCGACCACCCTTAGCAGCAATTGGGTTCTTCGTTACTTGGCACAAAATCATTTGCCGAGATTTCAGTACCTGCTCAATGCGCGGGTCTGGACCTTGCTCCACTACATCGTCTTTATCGAATTGCACATCGCCGCGATACAACACAGCGTTTTTCTGCGTACCGATGTCGACGAATGCCGCTTCCATTCCAGGCAACACGTTTTGCACACGACCCAAATAGATGTTGCCGTGAATTTGAGTTTCGTCATCGGCTGGACGCGAAACGTAATGCTCAATCAAGCTGCGGCCTTCGAGCATGGCAACTTGAGTGAATTCTTCACGCACTTGCACACACATCATGTAGCGACCAACGGCTTTGCCGTTGCGCTCTTTTCCGCGTCGACGCTCAATCAACTCTGCATCGGTGCCGACAACCGAATTGTCGCCACTGCGATCGGATGACTTGCGACGATTGCGACCGCCACGCTTGCCACCACGACGATTGCGACTCTTTGGCTTCGCCTCGGTGTCGGCAGTTGCGGCTGCAGGTTTTGCGGCTGCTGCGGCTCCGGCAGGTGCTGGTCGAGTGTCACCAATTTGTGGCTTGCGAACTAATGCAGCATCTGCAGCTTCAGGACTTGCCATCTTGCCCTCGCGCGGCGGATCTGGAAGTTCGATGTCTTGAGCGACTGGTACTTCTCGAGGCGGACGAGGAGCCCGAGGCTGGCTAGTTTCCGAGCCCTCTACTCGTGTTTTGTTGCGGTTACGCCCGCCACGCTTTCCGCGACGGCGCTTTTTCACTCCACCTGGAGTTCCGGGGTTACGTGGCTGACCGGACTGTGGTGCGTCGCCCTGTGGCTGCTCGGGGGTTGGAACCCCTGCGCTCATTTCACTCATTGTGCTTGCTCGTTTCCTGTATTGGATATCGCACCAACGCGGCATCGTTGCCCACACTGTGCAATATCGTCGCGGTCCAGCGCTTCAACCAGCCGCAACAATCTGTCGCATGCCCGGTTCGAATCGCTATCGCGTGATCGACCTTGGGAGGGGCAAAACGCCCTTCCGTGACATTTAGGCTACCCCATGGGGGTAGGCCTTCCTACAGCCTCCGCATGTGAATGCTTTGGACCAAGCCAACGAGAATGGCCGAACTGATGAGGTGTGAGCCGCCATAGGAGATGAACGGCAGCGGTAAACCACTCACCGGAGTCACTCCCAGGGTCATACCAATGTTTTGGAACACCTGCCACACCACCATGGTGAATGCACCGCTTGCCAAAAAGAAGCTGAACCGATCGCGAGCCATTTGTGCCGTTCGCCAAATGCGCCACAGAATCACACCAAAAATTCCAAGCACGACGGCTCCACCAATCATGCCGAACTGCTCGCCGATTGCAGAAAATGGGAAGTCCGTAAATTGAACCGGAACATACTTTCCATTTGTCAATGGTCCGTGTAAATAGCCCTTGCCAAAGAATCCGCCTGTTGATACCGCGCGCTTTGCATAACGCACTTGCAACACAATTTTTTCAAGACTCTTATTATTGGAGTTTTGCAGAAACCATGCCGTGAATCTGTCGCCCTGATAGCGCAAGCTAGGAACTGCCGCCATAAGACCAAGCGCAGTTGCAATAAATAATCCGCCGATGAGCGCTAAGTAACGCCGACGCGCATTGCCGATGTACAACACTCCAGCCACGCCGGCCAAGATCACCGAGGCTGATCCAAGGTCGGGTTGCATCAAAATTAATCCACACGGAATGAGCACGATGTACAGAGTCATCACAAAGTGGTGCCAATCAATTTTTTCGGGAACTGATTCGCTCAAGTAACTTGAAACCAAAATCAGCAGTACCGGCTTTGCCAACTCTGCTGGCTGCACCGAAAACGGGCCAAAGTCGAATGCCAAACGTGCACCGCCCGTAACCGCACCGGCTCCAAGCACCATGATCAGCAGCAACAGCACACCGCCGTACAGAAAACCACTTTGCGCACGAAACCAATCGTGGCCAAGCGACATCACCACCGTCATTACTGCCGCAGCAATAATGATAAAAAACACTTGGCGCTGCACGTACACATATACATCAAGGTTCTGATCAATCAGCCGTTGACGTGTCGCACTGAATACCGTGAACAATCCGATGATCACTTGAGCGATTACCGCGCCCAACAGAATCCAATCAATATTGCGAATCGGATCCGCGTAGCTTCCTCGTAAACCAAGCGGCCCAGTTGATGACTTGCGTGGAAGCAAGCGATTGATAATGGAGAAATCCATTAATCGCGACTTTCTGAACGACCACCTACCAGGCAGGATGGATTGCGTAAATACGTGGGTTGTGCAGCAAGACTGCTATTGATGTTGAGCGGGTCAGCAGCGATTACCGGGTCAAATCGATACTTGCCAGCAAGTGCGACAAACATGCATTTCACTACCGGAGCCGCAGCTTGCGATCCGTAACCAGACTTTTCCAAATACGCGAATGCTGAGTACTTGTATTCACTACGTGGACTCAAACTAAATGCGCCAAACGCAGACGAGTCATTCCATGGCAAGTTGCCAAAACCTTGCGCAGTTCCAGTCTTTCCCGCAATCGGCAATTCTGCATACGGGTAACCACGGAACAGCAACTCACCGGTGGTCTTGTGATACGTACCAAAATTCACTCCAGGACCACGAATCACTCGCTGTAGTCCACGAACAATTGGGTCGCGTCGATCCCCGGTCATATCCAACGTGCTCATTGGCGCTTCGTCATCAAATCGTTCAACCACTTGAGAAGAACCAGGAATGTTTATGAAACTAATATTGGCAATGCCGGGTTTGATGTCTGGCGTACCGGGGACCAATATTGCTTTCACAACGTGCGGCTGCATCAGATTGCCACCGTTACCAAGCACGCCGTATGCAGTAGCTACTTGAATTGGCGTTGCAGAGAGTAACCCCTGACCAATTGCAAATAGAATCTGATCACCCACGTAATACGCCTGCCCCGATTCTTTCGAAATTGCACCGATATCAGCCATGCGCTTTTTCAACGCTTTGTTCGGAATCGTTCCTGCATATTCGTACGGCAGGTCAATATTGGTTGGCGAGCCAAAACCAAACTTGCGAACTTCATTTTCTAAAATTGGTTGATAGCCGCGCTCAGTCAAAATCTGTTCGCCAATTTTGTAAAAGAAAGCATCGCTTGAAACTGCAAGGGCACTTTCAACATTCACAGGCCCATAGCGACAAGGCGATCCAGTTGCCGCGCAAATTGCATTTCGGAACACGCACTTCACGCCGTCTTGACAACGACCGTTGGGAATACTTTCAAGTTTGTAGGAACCCAAGTCTTCATATTTGTATTCGGCACCTCCTGGCAATTGGCCAGAATCTAGTGCGGCATAAGCAACAAATGGTTTGAATGAAGATCCCAAGTTGTATCGACCCGACACTGCACGGTTCACCAGAATTGACAAGTCTGGGTCATCAGTTTTTGGAAACACCTGAGCAAACTTCTCTGTTGAAACTCCAGCAGTAAACCAGCGCGAATCAAACCGCGGGTATGACGCCATCGCCAACACTTGTCCATTGTCTTGATTCAACATCACTACCGAACCAGCGGGAGCTTTGTAATACATTGGCTCTGGGTGCGCAGGGTCTGGAGTACCGTCCTCAAGTTTGACAATTCCTGCTTCAACTCTTCGACGCATTGCCAACTGAGTCTCTAATGCCTGTTCAGCAAACTGTTGCATCTCCATATCCACAGACAACACAATGTCGTTTCCAACAATTGGTTCAACACGTTCTTCAAGCCGCAACAATTTTCCCTGAGCATTCACCTCGTATCGCACATAACCGGGCGTGCCTCGAAGGATAGTTTCATACGATTGCTCTACCCCGTATCCACCAACGCGCTCATTGGGGTCGTACCCAAGCGACCTGTAGTACGCAAGATTCTTTTCCAAAATTGCACCCATATAGCCAATGACATGACTGCCGATTGCTCCGAATGGGTAGTTGCGCTTCCAGTCTTCGCGAACGTAAATACCTGGGTAGTCCTCAGACCGCTCCATCAAAAACTGCGCTGTCTCTTCGGAAATATCTTCTTTCAATGGCAATGCTTCAAGTGGTCCGAAACGTTTGTCTTCGTAACGCTTAAACAATGCTTCTACCGAAATTTGCAATGGTCCAGATAGTCGTTGAAACATCAATAATCGGTCTTCCGGGTCACGAATCACTTGTCGATCAATGGTGGCGGTTAACACGCGCTTATTGTCGGCAACTACTCTTCCCTTCACATCAAAAATTCTTCCCCGCTCGGGGTACAAACGAATGGTTCGGGTGCGTACAGAAAGCACAATCTGTTCATTCGTTTCTGCTTTCACAGCTTGCAAAAACCACATGCGAGCAGTCAAGGTTCCCATCAGCACTAACGCCACGATGCCAAGCGAGAGCAATCGACGTGACTGATTATTTGGTGGCATCGCTCGTGCTACCCAACCAAGGTTTCTTTAAGAGTCCAACGAACCACTGGCATCAATAACGGAGCAAGCAACAAGTTGAAAATAGCCACAACAAGTGCAACGCTAATTACGCGCCACTGCACCCAGCCGCCTAGGCCAACCAGTGCTTGCGCGATGGGAAACAGAATTTCGCCTATCGCACTTGCCACTGCCACAGCAATCGCTTTGTTCCACCAACTTGAATCACGAACAAAGTACGGAAATGCACCAGCAATGAATGCAGTCGCTCCAAGCACAAGCGACGCCAAACCAAGCGGTGTGGTCAACACACAGTCATACATCAGACCAATAATTAGTCCGGACACTGCACCAATTTCGGCCCCGTACACAACACCCGCACATGCAGCAAACAACACCATTACTTGAACCATCACCCCAAATGGCCTTAAGTCATCAAAAATTGTGGTTTGAAAACCGAGTACTACTGACGCAACGAGAACTAATCGCGTCCAACGCGACGAAATGAATCGGATAAAACGAATACTCACGGCTTCACCTGTTCGGTGATTGGTTGGTACAGCAAAATGCGCACGAACGACAGATTGGTCAAGTCGGCAACAAGATTGATTTCCAAAATTGGCCCTGCTGTTCCCAACCGGTCAGTGACTTTTGAAACCGTGCCCACCACAATGTCTGGCGGCGCAAGACTCAATGAGCCTCCCGAAGTCACGATGGGAGCACCAGGAAGAATGGTGCCAAAACGCTGAGCACTATCAATAAATCGAACGATTGGAACTCGCGATGGTCCACGACCCTCAAGGATTCCTGTTTCACGCACTGGCAATGCTCCATTCGATGGAACGGTCAATGTTGGCGTAAGCGAAGGAACACTCACCGTTACGTTCACCGTGGTCAGTGGCATGGTCGTAGTGCCCGGAGTAAACCCAGGAATGTTTGACGTGACTTGTGGTTTTGGAATTGTCGTTGTCGTTGTGGTGGTACTCGAAGTAGACGCAGATGCTTCAGGGTCATTGATCGGTGAAGCTGATTCAGGATTATTAATGACCTTCACTGACAGTGCGTATTCAGGATCAGTAATCAACATCACAATTGAACGTCGCGGGAATACTTTGGTAATTTTTCCAATTAGTCCTGCGGCGTTCATAACAGGCATGCCAACTTTGATTCCGCTGTCACCACCCTGGTTGATTTCAACGCTTTGCGAATAGTTTGAAGGCGAATCTCCGATTACTTGCGCACTCACCGAGTTAATTCCAGCAAGCGTTGGCAAACCATTCAATGCCAACAGCTCCTGCGACAAGCGAACCGATGCAGCTGCGGCAACCGCAGCACCTTCTTGCTGCGCAATTTTCTCGCGAAGTAAATCGTTTTCTTTGGTTACGGCGTTGTAATGGGTGATTCCGTGCCATGCATTACTTACTGGTCGAGTAACGACGCGTGTTACACCTTCAATCGGGCGAAAAAACACACCGAACGTTCCACGCAATACCGAAGCAGAACCACTTCCCTGCAGGTCAAGCGTGACCAAAATGATTGAGGTCAGTGAAAGAAGCGCGATTGCTCTTTTTCGTCTCGCCGAAATTGCAGACACAATCGTGTACCAATACGACCTAGTCGAATGAGGTCTGTGTTGTCAGACCCTTCATCGCATCAATGTTGTCTAAGGTCAATCCGCATCCAAGCACCACGGAATACAACGGTTCTGGTGCCAAATAAGCATAAATGCCGGTCTCGTAGGTAACACGCTCGCACAAACCAGCCAGCAATGCTCCGCCGCCCGACAGCACCAAGCCGTGGCCAATAATGTCGGCAGCAAGTTCTGGCGGTGTTCGTTCAAGAGTGGTTTTGATTGCAGCAACAATCATGCCGACCGATTCATCGAGTGCAGCACGAACGTCTTCGCTTGTAATCACTTGGGTGCGTGGAAGCCCCGTGTTTATGTCACGACCACCCACGTCTGCTGTGAGTTCATCGGCAAGAGGCCATGCCGAACCAAGCTGCAACTTCACTTCCTCTGCAGTGTTCTCACCAATATCAAGCGAAAACTCTTTACGGAACATAGCCACAATTGCATCGTTCAATTCATCGCCTGCAACGCGAGCCGAATGCGCGGTCACAATTCCACCCATGGAAATAACTGCGACTTCCGTTGTTCCGCCACCAATATCAACAATCAAGTTTGCGCTTGGTAGATGAACAGGCAGTCCGGCGCCAATTGCGGCGGCCATCGGTTCTTCAATGATGTACACGGGCCTGCGTGCACCAGCGAACTCGGCCGCGTCTTGCACTGCGCGTTTTTCTACTCCCGTAATTTCGGAAGGAACACAAATAATCATGCGCGGTTTGTTCCACTTACTGGTGTGCACCTTCTGAATAAAAAAGCGCAACATTTTTTCGCATACGTCGAAGTCTGCAATGACGCCGTCTTTCAGCGGGCGCACCAAGCGAATGTTTTGCGGAGCACGACCCCACATGCGCTTGGCTTCAAAACCCACGGCAACCAATTGACCAGTACGGCTGTCTACTGCAGCGGTGCTTGGCTCGTTCAGAACGACGCCTTCACCCTTGACATACACCAACGTGTTTGCGGTACCCAGGTCGATGGCGATATCACGCCCCAACGAAAGTGAGCCTCCACCAGCCATGTATTAGGTCTCCTCAGCAGGCGACGAGCGCCTAACGCCTACAGGTTTGGGAAAAAGATACCAATTTCACGGGCTGCAGATGCTGCAGAGTCACTTCCGTGAATGAGGTTTTCGGTGAACAATGTGCCATAGTCGCCACGAATCGTTCCTGGTGCTGCATTACGTGGGTTCGTTGCACCCATCATGTTGCGCAAAATTTCCCACGTATCTTCTGGGCCTTCGACGACCATGGCCACAACTGGGCCGCGCGACATGAATGACACGAGTTCGGCATAGAAACCTTTGCCCTTGTGCTCTTCGTAGTGGCGCTCCAAGATTGCTGCATCAAGTGTGCGCAATTCCATTGCGACAAGTTTGAGGCCTTTGGTCTCAAAACGGGAAACGATGCTGCCCACCAACTGGCGTTCAACTGCATCTGGCTTAAGGAGGACGAGGGTTCTGTTGCTCACGGACTACAGGTTACGCCGTAAATAGGTGCGCGCACTACCCACTACATACAAAGATCCTGCAATCAATACGGCATCTTCGGCTCGCGAATCCTTGAGCGCTCGTGAACACGCCATTTCTACGGTGTCACATACCACTACTTCATCGCATCCCATTGCACGTGCGCTACGCGCAATTTCCTCGCCACTCATGCCTCGCGGCGAAGGCGCCGTGCAGCACACCACTAGGTCGAACTCATCAATGCGTAATGCTGAAAGCAATAGCTCTGGATCGCGACCAAGCAATTGCCCCACTACAGCTATTCGACGACCTTCTGGAGAAAAATCATCAAAGAAGACTTGTGCACATACGTCTGCGCCAGCTGGATTATGAGCGCCATCCACAACAACAAGTGGTTGTCGACCAAGTACTTCAAACCTTCCCGGCATTTCCACCATGGAAAAGCCCTCACGCACAACATCAATATCAAGTTGTGCATCAAAAAACTCTTCAACGGCAACAAGAGCAAGACTTGCGTTATCGCCTTGATGCTGCCCGTGTAGTGGCAGCATCAACTCTTGATACAACGCACGCGGAGTCCGCACATCGAGCAACCGCCCGCCTACTGCAAGTTCGTTGTCGGCACAATCGAAATCTTCATTGCGCTTCAGCAACTTCGCTGCAGGTGCATTTGCCCATACTGATTCCAAATCTGGATTGATGTCGCCAATGACGAGCGAACTGTGTTCTTTTGAAATTCCAACTTTTTCAAATGCAATATCGGCAAGTGTCGGGCCGGCAAACTCCATGTGATCAAGAGCGATGTTTGTAATGACTGCAACTTCCGAACGAACCACATTGGTAGCGTCCCATCGACCCAACATGCCCACTTCAATTACGGCAACATCAACTGCTTCGTCGGCAAAATGCCGAAACGCTGCGGCAGTCACAATTTCGAAATAAGTTGGTCGGACTCCAGAAATCACCTCGGCGTCTGCGATTGCAGCAACGCACTCGGCAAACGCTTCCTGAGTAATTGGCACTCCATTACGTGAAATACGTTCGGTCAAATGCTCAAGGTGTGGGCTCGTATATGTGCCCACATGTAAACCATGCGCCATCAGCAGTTTGGTAATGATCTGCGTTGTTGATCCCTTGCCGTTGGTTCCGGTCACGTGAATTACTGGGTAACTCAATTCAGGGTGCGCCATCACATCCATAAACGCCGAAATATTGTCAAGCGATGGAGATTCGACTCGCCCAGTTTTTTCGTAGCTTGCGTGTTCGTCTAAATAAACAAGCGCCTCGGCGTAATTCATAGGGACGAGGTTAGGGCTATGAAGCGGCGCGACGTTGTCGGGCAACGCGAGTGGAACGAGGAACGATGGTTGGTTCAGCCTTGCTCACCACCGCGTCTACGTCCACGATCACTTTCGCCACATCTGTACGGCCAGGCAATTCGTACATGGTGTTGAGCAATACCTCTTCAAGAATTGCACGCAACCCACGAGCACCTGTACCGCGATTTAAAGCCTGATCGGCAATTGCCACCATTGCATCTGGCGTAATTTCCAACTCAATGTCTTCAAACTCAAAAAACTTTTGGTACTGCTTGAGCAAGGCATTCTTTGGCTCGGTAAGGATTTGAATGAGCGCTTGTTTGTCCAAACTGTGCACTGCTCCAATCATTGGCAAGCGGCCAATGAATTCTGGAATCATGCCAAACTTTTGCAGATCTTCGGGTAGCACTTGCGCGAACAATTCGCCTGGGTCTTTTTCCGCCTTCGAGCGAACATTGGCATGGAAACCAACACCTTTGTGGCCAATTCGCTGTTCGATAATGGAGTCGAGACCTGCAAATGCTCCACCAACAATGAACAACACGTTGGTGGTGTCAATTTGAATGAATTCCTGGTGTGGGTGCTTACGCCCACCCTGAGGAGGAACTGCCGCGACGGTGCCTTCAAGAATTTTGAGCAATGCTTGCTGAACGCCTTCGCCCGAAACATCGCGAGTAATTGATGGGTTCTCACTCTTGCGAGCAACCTTGTCAATTTCGTCAATATAAACAATGCCGGTTTCAGCACGAGCCACGTCGAAGTCTGCAGCTTGCAACAACTTCAACAAAATATTTTCAACGTCTTCGCCCACATAACCAGCTTCTGTGAGCGCAGTCGCATCGGCGATGGCAAATGGAACATTCAGCAATTTGGCAAGTGTTTGTGCCATGTGCGTTTTACCGCAACCAGTTGGACCAAGCAGCAAGATGTTGCTCTTTTGCAGTTCAACGTCATCCTTGCGAGTGTTCGTGGACTTGTGCTTGATGCGCCGGTAGTGATTGAACACCGCAACAGCGAGAACTTTCTTCGCCTGGTCTTGCCCAACTACGTATTCATCAAGGAATGCACGAATATCTCGCGGAATGGGAAGTTCTTCAATGCCAACCGTTGGAGTTTGCGTGAACTCTTCATCAATAATTTCGTTACAGAGATCGATGCATTCGTCACAGATGTATACACCAGGACCAGCAATGAGTTTCTTCACTTGCTTCTGCGACTTTGCGCAGAACGAACACTTCACCAATTCTGCGGTGTCGCCAAACTTTGCCATGAGGAGTTAGTCGAGCCTCAGCGAATTGGACCGGAGCGGTCGGTCATCGCGCGAGTAGTAATGATTTCGTCAATGACGCCGTAGTCAAGTGCGGCTTGTGCTTCAAGCGTGAAGTCACGATCGGTGTCGACATGAATGCGATCAATGGTCTGCCCTGTGTGCTTCGACAAAATCTGCTCAAGCAACTCGCGCATGCGCAAAATTTCGCGTGCAGCAAGTTCCAAGTCGGTAACTTGCGAATATCCAACCTGTCCATACGGCTGGTGCAACAACACTCGCGCGTGCGGAAGCGCAAGACGCTTGCCCTTGGTGCCAGCAGCAAGCAGCACCGCAGCAGCCGAAGCGGCCTGACCCAAACAAATGGTGGCGATGTCATTTTTAATGAACTGCATGGTGTCGTA
>JALQUZ010000038.1 GCA_023263695.1 Ilumatobacteraceae bacterium | reverse complement strand
AGTTGATCGCAACAACTTTTTTGAACGCATCCAAGTTGGCTGCCGACTCGTATGTGCCGTCTTTGCCAACTGTGCGTTGTGCCCAACCAATACCTGCCGAGTTCACCAACGCGCGAATTGGTCCCATGGACTTCGCCATCTCGGTGGCATTGATGATGTCTTGAGTATTGGTGACATCAACTTTGCAATACGCTCCGCCAACTTCTTTAGCTAACGCGTTGCCCTTTTCTTCTTGAATGTCGGCGATAACTACCTTTGCACCACGCTTGGCGAGCAAGCGAACGCAAGCCTCACCTATTCCTGATGCTCCGCCAGTAACGATTGCGCTTGTTCCATTGAGATCCATAGGCCAAGACTACGCAACCTCATCGGTCGTGGCGAAACCGAGCGACCCTCGTTATTTTGTCTTGTACCCAGTGGATGCCGCAACCGCTAAGGCATCAACCAGCTCATTCATGTGCTCACCGTTATGCGCCTTCACCCAAGTGAACGTCACGTCACCGCGAGCGAGCACCATCTCAATAAATGGCTCCCATAAGTCTCTGTTTGCAACTGGCTGGCGCTGAGAATTTTTCCAGCCACGTTTTTTCCAACCAACATGCCACGAATCTCGGAAGCAGTGAACGACATAGGTTGAATCTGAACGAATTTCAATTGGGCCTTCGTGGTCTACATGAGCCCTTAACGCCTCCATGGCGGCCATGATTTCCATTCGCTGATTTGTGGTGTGCGCTTCTCCGCCTGTGTCACTTGGCTCGCCGGTGGGAGCGGTTGCCCACGCCCAGCCACCAGGTCCTGGGTTTCCCGAGCATGCACCGTCTGTATAGATCACAATCACGAGTTAGATACTTGCTGATGCGAGCACCCCGAACAGGTACCCACCGGTAAGTCTGCGAGAATGAGCACATGATCTTTGATGGTTCCGTTCATCAATTGCCAGATGCTGATCCAACTGAAACTGCTGAATGGCTCGATTCGCTAGACGCGGTAGTGGAAACGCACGGCAAGAATCGCGCTCGATATTTGCTCTCGCGTTTACTCGAACGCGCCCGCGAAGCCCAGGTGAGTTTTCCAGCAACCGTCTCTACGCCATATGTCAACAGCATCGCTCGCGAACAGGAACCGTGGTTTCCTGGAGACGAACATATTGAACGGCGCATTCGCGCATACATTCGCTGGAATGCAGCTGTCATGGTGGTGCGCGCAAACTCAAACGCAGAAGGAATCGGTGGACATCTTTCCAGCTATGCATCTTCGGCGTCGTTATATGAAGTTGGATTCAACCACTTTTTCCGCGGCAAAGATCATGGCACCGCAGGTGACCACATTTATTTCCAAGGTCACGCTGCGCCAGGAATTTATGCTCGTGCATTTCTTGAGGGTCGCCTCGATGAACATGACCTCGATCACTTCCGCCGCGAAATAGGCAGAGAAGGTAAAGGGCTCTCCAGTTATCCGCACCCACGTCTGATGCCCGAGTTTTGGGAATTTCCAACGGTGTCCATGGGTCTCGGTCCAATCACTGCGCTGTATCAGGCGCGCTTCAATCGCTACCTACATAACCGACAAATTGACGACACTTCGCAAAGTCGCGTGTGGGCATTTCTTGGCGATGGTGAATGTGACGAGCCAGAAACACTTGGTTCTATTTCGCTCGCTGCCCGCGAACAATTAGACAACCTCACCTTTGTTGTGAACTGCAACTTGCAGCGACTCGATGGGCCAGTGCGCGGCAATGGCAAAATCATTCAAGAACTTGAAGCCACATTCCGCGGTGCCGGTTGGAACGTCATCAAAGTCGTGTGGGGTTCCAAGTGGGACGAATTACTTGCAAACGACAACGACAGTGTGTTGTTGAACAAGATGAATTCAACCGTTGACGGCGAATTCCAGCGCTACATCGTTGAAGACGGAAACTACATTCGCGAACACTTCTTTGGTCCAGACCCTCGATTGCGCGAAATGGTGTCGCACCTTTCCGATGAACAGCTACGCACGTTGCCCCGAGGTGGTCACGACTATCGAAAGTTGTACGCCGCATTCAAAGCAGCAACCGAGAATCTGGGTTCTGGACGTCCAACTGCCATTCTGTGCAAAACCGTAAAAGGCTGGACGCTCGGTCACGACATTGAGGGCCGTAACGCAACTCACCAAATTAAGAAGATGACCGATGAGCAACTTCGCACACTCCGCGACACTTTGCACCTAGAGGAAGAAATTCCTGACAGCGCACTTCTTGCAGACGAACCTCCGTACTATCGTCCACCGCACGACAGCGTTGAATATCAATACATGATGGAACGCCGACGCACGCTTGGTGGATCGGTGCCTCGTCGCTCAACTGCTGTGCGCAAACCGATGACGCTTCCAGACCCTCAGGCCTTTACCGAATTCGATAACGGCAGTGGTGAGCAATCGGTAAGTACCACCATGGGTTTCACCCGACTGCTGCGTAACCTCGCTCGCGACAAAGCATTTGGCTCGCGCGTGGTTCCTATCATCCCCGACGAAGGTCGAACCTTCGGCATGGACGCCTTATTTCCCGAACTCAAGATTTATGCCGCACAAGGACAAAAGTACGAACCAGTCGACCACAAACTATTGCTGAGTTACACCGAATCAGCCTCTGGCCAAATTCTTGAAGAAGGAATCACCGAAGCAGGAAGCATGGCTAGCTTCATCGCTGCTGGCACTAGCTACGCAATTCATGGTGTACCAATGGTGCCGTTCTACACCTTCTATTCAATGTTCGGATTCCAACGCGTAGGCGACCTTATTTGGCAAGCAGCCGATTCACGTGCTCGCGGTTTCCTTCTTGGAGCAACCGCAGGAAGAACCACGTTGCTTGGTGAAGGTCTGCAACACCAGGACGGACACAGTTTGGTGCTCGCGGGAACCATTCCGTTCTGCCAGGTGTACGACCCATCGTTTGCTTACGAGGTTGCAACAATTATCAAGCACGGCATCAACCGCATGTACGGCGAAAAACCCGAAGACGTGTTTTACTACCTCACGTTGTACAACGAGAATTATCCAATGCCTGCTCGTCCTTCAACACCAACCATCGAACAAGACATCATGAATGGTCTGTACAGATGGAGCGAGGCCAAGCCAGCAGAGCACAAAGCAACCATTTTGTTTTCAGGTTCAGCACATGCCGCTGCACGTGCTGCTGCAGACGAGCTGCACACCAACTTCGGCGTAAGTGCTGACCTATGGTCAGCAACTTCATACAAAACGCTGCGTGAAGAAGCAGTTACTACAGAGCGCTGGAACAGATTGCACCCAACGGAAACTCCTCGCGTTCCTCGCGTTACACAGTTGCTCAACCAATCGAGCGGTCCAATCGTTGCGGTCACCGACTTCGTCCGCTCTGTACCTGAACAAATTGCGCGCTATGTCGGAGAACGCACGTTCACGCCACTCGGCACAGACGGCATGGGCCGCAGCGATACCCGCGAAGCTTTGCGTGATCACTTTGAAGTCGACATGCCGCACGTGGTCATCACCGTGCTTCATGAACTGGCGCAGTCTGGACAAATCAGCAAGTCAGTCGTGGCGGACGCCATTTCGCGCTACGGAATACAGACCGAAACTCTCGGCGCACTGTACGCATAGGCGATACTGGTAGCCATGGCTACTGCAAGCGCAACTCCTAAACCGTTGTACATCACCGGCAAGCCCGATGCCGACAAACTGCTGCACACCAATGGACTTGCACTCATGATTGGAATGTTGCTCGACCAACAAGTTCCCATGGAGTGGGCATTCACCGGCGCGTACACCATAAAGCAACGCATTGGTCATTGCGATGCTAAGAAAATTGCAGCAATGGATGTAGATGCATTCGTCGCCATGTGTTGCACAAAACCAGCCATTCACCGTTTCCCTGCCAGCATGGCAAAACGTATTTACGACATGAGCACCATCATCGCTGCCGAATACAAAGGCAAAGCCGAAAACATTTGGAAAGACGTCGAAGATGCAGAAGAGTTACGCGCGCGACTTCGGAAACTCCCCGGTTACGGCGAAGAGAAAACTGAAATTTTTATTGCACTTCTTGGCAAACGATTCGGCATTCGACCAAAGGGCTGGAAAGTCAAGGCTGGCGAATTCAGCGATAACCAGCCTCGTTCTGTGGCTGATATTTACTCGGCTGCAACACTGCTAAAAGTGCGTGCCTACAAACAAATGCAGCGCGCAAACGACCTCGATAAAAAAGACCGCCCAAAGCGTTAACCAAATAGTCGTTAGGGTTATTACATGGCTGTTCTTGTTACCGGTGGTGCCGGATACATCGGTTCACACACCGTGCGACTTTTAACGCAGCAACGACGAGAAGTAGTAGTGCTGGATTCACTTGAGTTGGGAACCAAAAGCCGCATCGGTTCAGTTCCCTTCTTCGAAGGCAGCATCTCGGATGAAAAGTTGATCGAAAAGATCTGCAAGAAGCACAACATCGACGAAGTCATCCATTTTGCGGCATATAAAGCCGTCGGCGAATCTATGGAGCAACCACTTCGCTATTACAACAACAACGTTGCAGGAACAATCAATCTCGTTCGCGCCCTGCTAGCCAATGGCGTGGAGCGTTTGGTGTTTTCATCGTCTGCAGCGGTGTACGGAAACCCAAGTTCGGTTCCCGTTACCGAAGACTCCGCCATGCAGCCCGAAAGCGTGTACGCCGAAACTAAGGCGGTAATGGAACGCTTCTTGTCCAGTTGCGAAGCCATTGGAATGCGCACGGTCAGCCTGCGTTACTTCAATGCCGCAGGTGCAAGTTCGGACTCGAGCATTGGCGAAGATTGGTCAATGTCACAGAACTTGGTGCCACTGGTGATGAAAGCAATCCTTGGATTCAGTGGTCCCCTCAATGTTTTCGGCAATGACTACCCAACTCCAGACGGAACATGCATTCGCGATTACATCCATGTTGAAGACCTTGCCGATGCTCACATAAAAGCGCTCGACTATCTAGCAACGGGTGGCAAGAGCCTCGCTTGCAATGTGGGAACGGGCAAAGGAACTTCAGTACTTGAAGTTCTCGACATCGCCGAACAAGTCAGTGGACGAAAAGTTCCTCACGTCATTACTCAGCGCCGTGCCGGCGACCCAACTGCAGTATTCGCGGACCCTACGTTGGTTCGAGCATTGCTTGGCTGGAAAGCAACACACGATTTGCGCGACATTATTTCAAGTGCCTGGAACTGGCACAGCAAAGCAGAAAACAACTAATTACATTGCTGCAAGAGTGCGCTGACGATCGAGCCAGCCAAGCAATACAGCCATTGCACGAGGGTCATGACGCAATCGGTGTCCTGCTCCTGGAATAATTTGCAATTCGGCTGCACCATGCGCTTGAGCTAACACGCGCGAATCTGCAGTTGGCACGATGTCGTCATCTTGACCATGCATCAAAAACAAAGGCCGAGGGGCAAAGCGACGCGCTGCATCCGTTGGACGAAAACGACGAAGCTCGCGACCCCACTCTTCCACTGAAGGTGGGAAACTTGGCCGACGAATTGTGCCAATTTCACGCGAGTGCTCAAGAAAGCGACGTGGCTGTTCTGCCCAGTCATCAAAGTCGGCGCGAGCTCCAAGCAATGCACATCCGTTCACACGCGGGTCATCTGCTGCAACACATAATGCAAGTGAACCACCTGTGTTGTTTCCCACTAGCCAAATTCCGCTTGGCGAAGTTTCTGCAACAACATGCGTAATTGCGGCACGCAAGTCGTCAATCCAACCCTGCATTGAAAAGTCACCTTCGCTCGTTGCACAACCGCGAAACGTAAACGTCATTGCAGTCCAACCCATTTCGTTGGCTACGCGATCACATAACTCTGGAAAGGTTCCCGCAGAATGCCGTGCATCAATTCCGCCACTTGGGAAACCGTGGCACAACACCATGGCAGGCAACGCACCGGTTTTGCCAGATGGTTGCACCAAATATCGTGCGAGGTTTAGCCCGCCCGAAAGGAACGAGCCATTCATTGGAGAAGCGCTTTCCGTTGCGCTCACGACTTATGCGCGTGGCTTAAGTTGGCGACGCGAGACGCCAGGAGTTGCCAAGGTGTAACCGCGATTACGCGCCTCGGCAAGAGTGTCCGGGCCAAAGCACAGCCCCACTCCGCTCTCCGAAATCTCGTGAACAATGGCCTCGTCGGTCCATTCGTCTAGGTCGTACACCAATTGGGTGCGCTTATCGCCAAGAAATCGTGTGTGTTCAAACCGACTAGGACGTTTCATACCAACTAAATCTAGTCTGAGACTATGACGACCTCGAAGCACACCCCGAAGTCAGTTTCAGCAGTTGACTTCTATTTCGACCCCATGTGCCCATGGGCCCACCAAACATCGCTCTGGATTCGCAATGTGCGTTCCCAAAATGGAATCGCCATCAACTGGAAGTTTTTCAGCCTCGAAGAGACCAACCGACTTGACGGCAAAAAGCACCCATGGGAACGCGAGGTATCTTTCGGTTGGACTCCTATGCGCATCGGTGCATGGTTGCGCAGAATCGACATGAATTTGTGTGACAAGTGGTACGAAGCAATTGGCAATGCACTACACATTGACGGTCGTCGTCCATACGAAGAGGAAACCGCACTGCAGTTGCTTGGCGACATTGGTGCACCGCTGAATGCATGGAACGATGCATTGGCTGATGCAAGCACACATGACGATGTGCGCAACGATCACGAATTCGCAGTGAAAGAACTCGGTGGTTTTGGTGTGCCGATTCTGAAGTTTGCAACTGGTCGCGCTGTATTTGGACCCGTGGTCGTTCCCGCACCTGAAGAAAGCGATGCGATTGAACTGTGGGACTTGACGGTGGCGTACGCACACTTCCCTGGCCTGTACGAAATTAAAACTCCAAAAACCCAAGCCGATCTTGAACATATCGGCAACGTCTTCAACCCGTACCTCAAGGCACGCGAATGGAAGACTGTCCAAAACCCAGCACTGTGAGGCGCGATGAACATTGATCAAAAAGTTTCATTAACGATCGAAGCGATCAACACCTTGACCGAACTGTGTACTCCGCTCACAGAAGTGCAGTGGAAGACAGCAACCGATTGCCCCGGTTGGAGCGTGCAAGACAACTTGTCACACCTCGTGGGCATTGAAAACATGTTGCTCGGAAAACCACCTACAACGCACAAGTCACCCAAGTACGACTACATCAAGAACCCAATTGGCGAACATAACGAACACGAAATCGATGCACGACGTTCGCTTTCAGGAAGCCAGGTGCTCGCCGAGTGGAAAGTAACCGCTGCAGAACGCGCTCATCAATTACAAACGGCGGACGCAGAATATTTTGCGAAACCGATGATGATGCCAACTGGGCCAGGAACCCTTGGAGACTTTCTTGACATTCGCATTCTCGACCTGTGGATCCACGATCAAGACATTCGCCGCGCTTTGAACATTTCTGGCAATCATGGTGGACCATGTGCCGAGCACACCATTGATCGACTTATCCGCACTTTGCCAATCGTTGTTGGCAAACGCGCAGCGACTCCAGAAGGTGAATCTGTTTCGATCACTATTTCCGGTGCAGTTCAACGCACAATATATATTTCTGTTTCCGAGGGACGCGCAAACTTTGCTGCAGATAAACCTGCCAATTTGTTGTGCGAAATTTCAATGGACAGCACGGTGTTTACTGCTCTCGCAACTGGCAGAAAGCAATCCACAGAGTTGACCTGGACAGCAACTGGCGACACATCCCTCGCACAGCGCATTGTCAGTCAACTGAACATGATGATCTAGGACTTTTCTCGTTCATTAGGCTGAGGTACATGGCGTTGTCACACGATCCTGCGGTGAACGCACAGCTTGAAGAATTGGTTGCCCGCGACGCCGAATTTGGCGCCAGAGCAGAACTGCGGGTAACTGCCAAGTACGGCAAGGACGCATCCATGGAGGACTACCACTTCAGCAAGTCGTTCGCCCGCGAAAGCCAGGCTTCCCAGCAAATTGATTGGGTACACCAGGGCTGGTTGCGTCCCGTGCGTTTCGCCTACCGCCATACTCCGCGATGGATTCGATTTGCTGTGAAAAAGGTGGCCTCGTGAGGCACTCGTTCATTGTTGTTACCAGCGGTGCCGATTGCACCATGCGCCAACTTCGCAAAACTGCAAACTCGCTTCTTAAAAGCTCAATTGTTCCGAATCACTGGATCATCAGCGAATCAACACTTGACCACGAACGAATTACCCGCACACGAAAAATGCGAACGAGCGCAATCGTTATTGCACGAAGCGACGTCGTAGTTATTGAACATGCGGTTGTTGTATTTTTACGCGCAGGTGACGAGCTTGCGCCACAAGCCCTTGCAGTAATTGATCAGAAACTCACCGAACAGCCAGGTATTGACTTCATCTATGGAGATTCTTCACACGGCAGGCCATCTCGGTTCGAAGAAGTGACCAACGTACGCCGCCCCGGATGGTCACCCGAGCGGCTTCGTTCGCACAATTATGTCGGCGACCTGGTTGCCGTTCGCGCTCGTGTCGCCGCTTCCGCAGGCGGAGCAACTCTGCTCTCCAAACTGCATAGCCATGACCGATCACTACGTCTTTCTGAGCACAGCAAAAACGCCACGCGAATTGCAGACATACTGTGCATGTCTACTCAAGATCGCATTGAGCCAACTGCAAGTCTTCAAGCGGTTCGCGAACACTGTGATCGAACTGGAATTAATGCAGAATGCAGCATTGACGCACACGTGCCTGTTGTGCGAGTAAATCGCCATGTCTCGCGCAAACCAAAAATCAGCGTCATTGTGCCAACACGTGGAACAGTGCAGGAGATACACGGCAAGAACATTGTCATGGCCGCACATGCCATTCGCTCGCTCCGCAATACTTGCACCTACAAAAATCTTGAAATCATTGCCGTACTCGACGCAGAAACCCCACAAGAATCACGAAATGAAATCGTTGATGCTGGCTCAAACCTCATCACCGTGGTGGAGTATGACCAAGAGTTCAACTTCGCTGAAAAAGTAAACCTCGGTGTGGTGAATTCCGACGGCGACTACATCTTGCTGCTGAACGACGACACTGAATTCATCTCTCCCGACACCATCGAAACGCTGATGGGCCTTCTTGAAGACCCTGAAGTTGCCATGGCCGGGCCAATGTTGTTGTACGAAGACGGCCTCATTCAAAGCGCCGGCCACATTCTGAACCCAATTCCCTACGACTTGTACCGCCATCGTTCGCCACAGCATGTTGGAGCGCAAAACATGTTGCGAGTTCAGCGAGAAGTTTCAGGCGTCATTGCGGCGTGTGTACTCATCAAGCGCAGCGCCTTCCTTGAGGTTGGCGGATTGTGCACGCTGTTCCCATCCAACTACAACGATGTCGACTTCGGGCTCAAGCTTCGCGACGCCGGATACCGAATTGTGTGGACTCCACATGCACAGATGTACCACTTCGAGTCAAAAACTCGGTCTCCGAAATTGCGTCCGTTTGAGGTGGCCTCAATTGGCAGGCGCTGGCGCGACAAGCTCGACGATGACCCGTATTTCAACCCACATCTCGAGCGTTACATCTCGGTGTGGAAGCAGAACGTGCTTGGTCAGAGATCGTTGGTTGAAGCACTTGGGCCAACAGCACCAATTGCATCGAAATAATCAAGGTGCGCACGCACGACGTGCACCACATCGACATCTTCCAACACCTCAATATTTGACTCTTCGGCTTTGCCAAGCAAATACGCAGTAAGCGTTTCCTCACCAACCACAAGCGTGGAGTCAATGTCTTGCTTGCGATCAATGACGTCGGCAGGCTGAAGCCCTTTTTCATGCATCCAGCGCATGTGCAACACCAGTAGCTTGCGCAGTTCGTCAAAGGTCAAGCGCGACTGAGTGTCTGCAGGTAAATGATCGGCTACAAATTTTGTTGCCTCATCTGGGTCGTACACGGCACGAGGAGCAACACCGTCTAATCGATGGGCTTCGCGACCAACGACAACCGCAGCAATGACAAACGTCGAAGCCGCAGACAATGCTGCAAAAACAAGTGTTATCGCAGACATGCTGCGTTGCTCACTTAAATGCCAATGCGTTGTGCAAGAAGTTCACGATGATATGAAGGATCACCGAACAACAACTCACTCGACTTTGCGCGCTTGAAGTACAAGTGTGCTGGGTGCTCCCAGGTAAAGCCGATACCACCATGGATCTGAATGTTTTCAGCAGCTGCGTGGAAATACGCCTCTGAGCAATATGCCTTCGCAAGTGAAGCAACCGAAGCGAGTTCGTCGTTCATTTCTGCTGCGCACCACATGCCGTAGTACGCAGCCGACTTTGCTGATTCAACTTCCAGCAACATGTCTGCACACTTGTGCTTGATTGCTTGGAACGAACCAATAGGGCGACCGAACTGCACGCGAACTTTGGCGTACTCAACTGCCATTTCGAGCACTTTTTGTGCGCCACCCACTTGCTCGGCGGCAAGTGCAACAGCGGCAAGATCAAACACCTTGCTCAACACGTCCCAGCCCTTGCCTTCGGTGCCAATCAGCGTTGCTGGAGTTGCATTGAACTCCAGCTTTGCTTGCTTGCGGGTTTGGTCCATGGTGGAAAGTGCAGTGCGGGTGAGGCCCTTTGCATTCCCCTCTACTGAGAACAACGAAACGCCTTTGCCCGTGCGAGCAGCAACGATGATCAAGTCTGCAGTGTGTCCGTCAATCACGAACATCTTGGTGCCAGTCAACGTGAAATCGCTTCCACTGCCCTTGGCTTCCATGGTGATTCCCTTTTCGTCCCACTTGCCAGAAGGCTCGGTACTGGCAAGCGTTGCAGTGATCTCGCCGCTTGCAATTCCTGGCAATGACTTCTTCTTTGCTGCTTCGTCGCCGCTAAGCAACAACGTGTTTGCAGCAAGAACAACTGTGGAGAAATATGGAGCGCACAACAATGCACGTCCCATTTCTTCAAGCACTACACCTTGTTCAATGAAGCTGTAACCGGAGCCGCCGAACTCTTCAGGAATGGACAATCCCTGTAGGCCCATCTGCTCGCCCATTTGCGACCACACTGCAGGATCGAAACCATTTTCGGTTTCCATCTGCTCGCGCACTGCTGTTTCTGACGACTTGGAGTCGAGAAACGCACGGACTGTTTTACGGAGTTCTTCTTGTTCTTCTGTGAATGCAAAGTTCATGCCGTCATCTTTACCCAAACCCAAGCCAGCACGCCAATTCAGTTGTGTACACAGATGTACACACTTTTGGAGGTTTCGTCCTAGCCTGTCCTTATGGCCAAACAAGCAAAGCCCACCCCAGCAAGGCACCTCGGTATTCGAGAACTCCGCGAACAGTCCGCCAAATTCGTTCAGCGCGCTGGCGCCGGCGAGAACATTGTGGTCACAGTCAGCGGAGAGCCAGTTGCGCTTCTTGGCCCACTGCATTCCACCAATTCAGAAGTTTCCATTACCGAGCTCATTGCCAAGACTGCACTCATAGCTCCGCGTAGAAAAAATGACTTTGTTTTAAGTAATCCGGTTTCTGTGCACAGCGGAGCACGCATCGATCAGCTGCTCCGTGAGGTGCGCGGATGACCGTTGTACTCGACACCAGCGCACTTATTGCCTTGCACATTTCTGGGCCTGGCCGAACCATTACGAACGATGCAATGAAAAGCGACCCACATTGGTGTGCCAGTGCAATTGCGCTTACAGAAGCACTGTCTGCAATCGATCGCCTGACCGAAGAACCAATTCTTCGTCGCGATCTTGAAGATGCAATTCGCCACACGTGGGATTACATCGCGGTTGTTCCAGTAGATCAACGATGCCTCGACGATGCATCGCACCTCATTCGTGAACAGCCACTACACATCAGCGACGCACTGCACCTTTCTGCGGCACAACGCTTACCGCAGCCAGTTTCATTTGTTACGTTCGATCCAGCGCAGATACCCGTTGCGCTCTCACTTGGATTCGAGGTCATTTCATCATGAGCACCACGCTTCACTGGAAAGACACCAACGTTGAAGTACACAAAATTGTTGTTGGGCCATACGACAACAATGTGTTTGTTATTCGCTGCACAGCCACAGGCGAAGCGGTTCTCATTGATGCAGCAAACGAACACGAACAGCTTTTGGAGTTGTGCCAAGCGCTCGGAGTGAGACGCGTTCTCGAAACGCATGGCCACTGGGACCACATTCAAGCCGTGCCCGCAATGCGTGAAGCAGGATACGAAGTTGCTGTAACCGCGCTAGATGCACCTCGGTTGAAAGATGTTGGCTACGACGTGTTTATCGATGATGCCGAAGTGATTGAAGTGGGAAATCTACGTCTGCATGCCATTCATAACCCTGGGCACACCGAAGGTTCCATCTCGTTTGCCGTTGCAAACACCCCGCTGTTGTTCACAGGCGACACATTGTTTCCAGGCGGACCAGGAAATACCGCACTTGAAGGTGGCAACTTCGACACCATCATTCAGTCGATAGACACGAAACTGTTCACGTTTCCAGCCGACACCATCGTGCTTCCGGGCCACGGCCGAGACACTCTAATTGGCATCGAGCGCCCACACCTACAAGAGTGGATAGATCGCAGGTGGTAGACAAGTCTCAATGAGCACAACGGTCTCACCTCGCCTCGGCGGAATGGTTCCCGATTCATCGGCGTTCACCTCTGCATCACCCACATCGCGAATTACGCCTAATGGTCATCCAAAACCCGATCTTCGAGCCGAACTGCGACGCATACCCAATGTTCGCAATGTCATTTCAGTAGCCAGTATTTATGTGCAGAACATTGCCATCGTGTGGGCCGCGCTCAAGCTCCACAACCCCATTACGTACGTCATTGCATTCGTGTTGATGGGTCGCGCTCATGCACAAATTTTGGCCATGATGCACGAATCAGTTCACCGCTTGTTGTTCAGTAATCGAAAACTGAACGACTTCACAGGAAGATGGCTGCTCGGATACCTCTCATTTGTTAACTCTGATGCCTACCGCTACGTACACATGGCGCATCATCGTGAAGAGTTCGGACCAAACGAACCCGATGTTTCGCTGTACGCCAACTACCCAATCACGAGCGACAGTTTCTGGCGCAAGATGCGACGCGATGCACTGGGCATCACAGGTTTCAAAATGATCCGAGACCAATTTCGACATCCGCTTCGCAAAGATGGTTTCGGCAAACGAACACAAGCAAAAATTCTCGTCACTCAACTTGTCTTGCTCGTGGCAATTTCACTTGTGTCTCACCCACTTGTGTACGTTGCGTTTTGGTTTATTCCGCAACTTACGGTGTGGCGTGTGATGAATAGGTTGCGTTCCATTGCCGAACATGGCGGGCTGCGCGCAGACGATGATCGTCGAGTGACCACACATTCAGTACGCCAACATCCAATTGCAAGCTTCATGTTCGTGCCGTTCAACCTTGGCTGGCATATTGCACATCACTCAGATGCGGGAATTCCATTCCGCTCATTGCCGAAATATCACGCCGAATTGCGCAAGTCGGGTTACGTCAATGACGTCTACGAATATCCCAATTACCGCGCCATCTGGCGAGCCCTTCGCGCCGCCTAAGGTCACATTTAATTTCCACTACGCCCGTAGTGCTAATTACTCAAGCCCTGAATACACTTGAGCCTGTGACCGAACTGTTCAGGGTTGACAACCTCCACGCCAAGCCAGTGGAAGGCGATGCCGAGATCCTCCGTGGCCTTTCCATCACCGTCAATGAAGGCGAAGTTCACGCCATCATGGGCCCAAACGGCTCGGGCAAGTCCACTCTCGCCAACACCTTGCTCGCCTCTCCTGAGTATGAATTGGTATCGGGCAAGATCTTTTTCCACGGTGAAGAAATCACCGAGTGGCCAACCGATGCTCGCGCCAAGGCCGGCATCTTTTTAGGGTTCCAGTATCCGCAAGAAATTGCTGGCGTGTCG
>JALQUZ010000037.1 GCA_023263695.1 Ilumatobacteraceae bacterium | reverse complement strand
AGAGCTGTTTTCAGGAGTCGCCGATGCGGCGCATTCGTACTACGAAGTTCGCGAAATAACGGGCCTTGTTCCAGAAACAACGTACCAACTTTCCATTGAACAGCTCACAGCAGTGACGCCGATGTCGTGGCGTGCACTGACTGGCGCGTAATTCATGCCTACTTCTGTTGTCGGCGTTCATCTTTCGCCTGAACATACATTCTCGAAACAAACACAAAGCTCAATAGAACTTGTTGCAGGTGTCGGAGTAAAAGGCGATGCCCATGCCGGTTCCACGGTGAAACACTCGTACTTGCGGCGCAAGAAACCAGAAAAGCCGAACTTGCGTCAAGTACATCTCATTGCGAGCGAACTCATTGAAGAGCTGCGCAAAGAAGGCTTCAATGTAGAGCGAGGCTCAATGGGTGAAAATATCACCACAAGCGGCATGCAGCTCACCTCGCTTCCGCACGGAACCCGTTTGGTGTTTTCAAGTGGAGCAGCAATTGAACTGACTGGCATTCGTACGCCGTGCAAGCAGCTCAATGGTTATCAAGAAGGTTTGCTTGCAGCTGTGCGTGAGAAAAATGAGCATGGCGAGTATCGCCGACCAGTGGGCGTGCTTGCAGTTGTCGTAGCAAGCGGAATGGTTTCGCCAAACGATGCAATTGACGTTCAACTTCCAACAGGCGCACATCGCCCGATGGAATTTATTTAATTACAGCGCAAATTTTTCTAAATCAGCAAGGTTCACGAATTCGAGAGTGTGCACATGTGTTGCACGAAGGTTTACTTTCGGTGCCATTCCTGCTTCAAACGCTTCTTGCCAGCGCGATGCGCAGAGACACCAATGATCTCCGGCCTTTAGCCCATCAAAGCCATATTGAGGCATTGGCGTTGACAGGTCGTTACCGCGCGACTTAGAGAATGCAAGAAACTCATCGGTCATCACTGCGCACACCGTGTGCACGCCGGTGTCGTCTCCGCCAGTCTCGCAACAACCTGTTCGGTACCAACCGGTGAGTGGAGCAGTGCAACAAGTTTCGATTGGTTCGCCATACACATTGACTTGAGTTCCAATTGTCATGTGCCACAACCTAGTGTTCGCTCAGGGCGAGTGCTTTGCTCAGATAGCCTGAAAGCACATGTCTGCAACTCCTCGTTATCGTTTCGCACCATCACCCACCGGTTATTTTCACGTTGGCGGCGCACGTACTGCGCTGTATAACTGGCTACTTGCTCTGAAGCACAATGGCACCTTCGTCCTGCGCATTGAAGACACCGACGAATCTCGCAACGAACCGCAGTGGACTCAGGGAATTATCGACGCGCTTGCATGGATTGGTATTGACAGCAACGATCCACATTTCGAGGGACCATATTTTCAGTCCACCTATGCGGCCGAACATGTTGCAGCTGCACACAAGTTGTTCGAATCGGGTAATGCGTATTACTGCGATCAAACCACAGAGCAAATTCAGGAACGAGCTAAAGCAGCCGGCCTGAATGGGTATGACGGTTTTTCGCGTGACCGGAAATTAGGCCCAGGCCCTGGACACGTTTTACGTTTCCGCGTTCCACCTGGAAAAACCATTGTGAACGACACCGTGCGTGGAGCAGTGGAATTCGATAACGCAACGATTGAAGATTTCGTGTTGTTGCGTGGAAATGGAACGCCAGTGTTTCTGATCGCCAACGTAGTGGACGACATCACCATGAACATCACGCACGTGGTGCGTGCTGAGGAACATTTACCAAATACACCAAAGCAGCAAATGTTGTGGGATGCACTTGGCCACACTCCACCGGTGTGGGCGCATGTTCCCGTGTTGGTAAACGAACAGCGCAAAAAGCTGTCGAAGCGTCGTGACAAAGTTGCTGTTGAGCAATATCGCGAAGAGGGAATATTGCCCGATGCAATGGTGAATTACCTGATGACGCTGGGTTGGGCGCCAAGCGGCGACACCGAAATTGTTCCACTGCAAAAGATTCAAGATGAATTCCGTTTGGAAGATGTGAATCACTCACCAGCATTTTTTGACATTAAAAAGTTGCAATCATTTAACGGTGAATACATTCGCCTGATGACACACGATGCATTTGTCGCCGCAGCAAATGAGGTACTCACGAGTTCGGCAGCAACATGGCCAGCAGATCGCTATAAACCAGAAGTATTTGCTGCAATGGCGCCGTTAGTACAAACGCGAGTAGCGGTGATGGCAGAAGTAGTGCCAATGGTGGACTTCTTGTTTTTGGCCGAGCCGCCCATTGATGAAGCCGCATTCACAAAAGCATTTAACGCAGATTTCGCGGTACCAACGTTGACCGAAATTGCGACCGCGTTTGAAACCATTGAGTGGAACGCGGAGAGCATCAAAGTTGCGGTTGAAGCAGTTGGAACTGAGCACGAAGTAAAGCTTGGAAAATTGCAAGGGCCGCTGCGCATTGCAATCACTGGCCGCACCGTTGGTCCGCCATTGTTTGAACCAATTGAATTACTTGGCCGCGAAGAATCGTTGCGTCGAATTCGCGCTGCTCTCGTTCGAGCTGCTGGATAACACGACGATATGAAACGCGCAGGCACTATCACTGTGCTTGTGTTGTCTGGATTCGTATATGTGTGTCTGAACATAATTCAGGTCTGGTCGGTTGGGCGCAGTAGAGACATAAGAAGGGTTGATGCGATTGTCGTCATGGGCGTTGCGCAGTATGACGGCAGACCTTCACCACAATTGCAAGCTCGCCTAGATCACGTGTTGACCTTGTGGAAGGAAGGCGTTGCCAAACTGGTGGTGACAACTGGCGGAAATCAGCCAGGGGATCGCTTTACCGAAGCAAGAGCATCAGCCGATTATTTGGTTGCAGGCGGCATTCCTGAAGCGGCAATTTCCATGGAGGATATTGGTTCAACGACGTTGCAGTCGCTCCAAGGTGTTGCGGAAATTTTGCATAACCGAGGTCTTTCATCGGTTGAAATCGTGACCGATCCCTATCACGCACTGCGCTCACGGTTGATTGCACAAGACCTTGGATTAGCTGCCTATGTTTCGCCGACAGAGCATTCCGCGGTGACTGGTAGGGCAGAAAAAAGGCGAATGGTCAATGAAGGATTAGGTCTTTCACTTGCCCATGTGATCGGTTTTAGGGCCCTCGACCGATTGACGAATTAACTGGGACGGCATTGCGGTCGATTTAGGGTTGCCGATAACCTTGCGTCGTCACTCTGGGGAGTGGTGTAACTGGCAACACAGCAGATTCTGGTTCTGTTATTCAGGGTTCGATTCCTTGCTCCCCAACAAATTGTCTACTCGTCATGCGACGGGATGAGCACGAATTTTCCGACGTGTTTCTTTTCCATAAATTCTTTTTGTGCTTGAACAATGTCTTCAAGCTGAAATGTTTTGGCAACCAACGGTCTGATTCGGTTTGACTCGATATATGCAATGAGTTGAGGAAATACTGGCTCATCCCACGCAGTGCAACCGATCAGAGTGAGGTCTTTGAGATACATGGTGCGCAGGTCGAGGTTGACCAGTGGGCCGCCAATTGCCCCTGACGAGGCGTAACGCCCACCGCGCTTCAGCGCTTTGAGTTCTGCTTCGAAATGTGGACCACCGACATTGTCAATGACGACGTCAATGCATTCCTCTTCAAGTTCGCTGATGAGGTCTGAATCGCGGTCAATCACGACGTCGGCACCAATGCGAAGCACTTCTTCCATTTTTGATCTGCCGACAATTGCGGTAACAGTTGCTCCGCGAACTTTTGCGAGTTGAACTACTGCAGAACCAACGCCACCAGATGCGCCTGCAACAAGCACGTGGTCTCCAGATGAAACACCAGAACGCTGCACCATATTTTCTGCTGATCCATAACTGCACGGAATGGATCCGAGTTCGGCGTCGGACCACGCTGACTCAATCGGGAAGACCTCGCTTGCGGGCACCTTTACGTATTGCGCGAATGCACCGTCGAAGTCTGAACCCATCCAGATGTTCAGCATCGAAGTGAAACCATCGGGGCGCATGCACGGGCGAACCAATACACGTTTGCCCAGTACATGAGCGTGTACAGAGTCTGCAGTTTGAGTGACGATGCCGCAACAATCAGTTCCTTGAACGAACGGAAACGGGGTAGGGATGTGCCAACCGCCGCCTGAATACCAGCCAAGACGTGTATTGATTTCTGTGTTGTTTACGCCGGCTGCAAGCACCTTGATGAGTACTTCGCCAGCACCAAGTTCAGGCATTGGAATTTCGCGGTAATGCAGTTTGTCGAAACCGCCATTTCCCGTTGTTACTACAGCCTTCACGGGACTAACACTAGAGACAATTGAGAAAGACAATCGGTAGCCTTGAATCGCTACTTGGCCCCATCGTCTAGTGGCCTAGGACACTACCCTCTCAAGGTAGCGGCACGGGTTCGAATCCCGTTGGGGCTGCAAATCACTTATGAAACGTTTTCTTGTTGTTGCATGTTTATCAATTGCACTGACCGCATGTTCTTCTTCTGAACAAACTCAAACTACAACTCAGTGTCCAGCCGTTGACGCTGCAGACGCAACCGCAATTACGCCAGAGCGCGCAGAGTTGCTTGTGGGTTTTGCAGAGAGTGACGCCGAAAAGTGCGCAGCAGATCTTGGTTGGGCATACCGCGTGGGTTCGCGCGATGGAGAAGACTTTGCAATGACACTAGATTTTTCTCAACAGCGCGTGACGGTCACCATCACGCTGGGTGTTGTTACTGCTATTGCAGTTGGCTAGCAACCGGGCGCCTATGTGCCCAAGGCATTGCAACTTCCAATTGCGACGCAAGTCGAATCAGTAAGTCTTCACGGCCGTAAGCGGCAACAAGTTGTATACCTACGGGAACGCCTTCAGCTGTCCAATGTAACGGAAGGCTGATTGCCGGCTGACCACTGGTGTTGAATGCTGGCGTAAATGGTACGAAATCTGCAGCAACTTTCATTGGCTTCATCGGATCGCTCGGGTCATTTGCGAAGGAACCGATTGGCAATGGAACTCGTCCGGCTGTTGGCGTTAACAGAATGTCCCAACCGTCAGCCCACCATTGTTGAACAGCGCGTCGGTAATGCGAAGTTGAGAGAATTGCATTTGCATAGTCAGTTGCCGAAGCATGCTTTGAATATTCGGCCATCGTCCAGTTCACGAGTTCAAAGTCATCTTTCGTTACTTCGCGACCAAGCAATGCAGCAACACCTTCGCGTGCAACAGACATGTTTGTGCTCCACAGCGAAGTGAACTTTGGTGCAAACGATTGATCTTCCAAAGCTTTCGGCCAAGCAGCATCAACATGATGACCAAGGTCTTCAAGAACCTTTGCCACGATGCGCACACCTTGCGCACACTCAGGGTCAATATCTCCGGGAACTGGCCGATGATCGAGGAAGCCAATTTTTAGTTTTCCTGTTGGCGCTCCGACTTCTTGAATATATGGTCGCGATGGTGGAGGTGCAATAACACGATCACCTACTGCAGGGCCTTGTGCAATATCCAGAATGATCGCAGTATCTCGCACGGTCCGACTTACCGCTAGCTCAACTCCAAGATTCGTTTCGTCGCGAAATGGTGCGCCTGTAATACGACCCTGGCTTACTTTCAGTCCAACCAGACCGCAGCATGCAGCAGGAATACGTACTGAACCGCCTCCGTCAGTTGCATGTGCAACAGGCACAATTCCTGCGGCTACCGCAGCTGCGCTTCCGCCACTTGAACCACCGGCCATGCGATTGGTATCCCATGGTGTTCGAGTTGGTCCCCATGCTTCTGGCTCTGTCGTTGGCACGCTGCCAAACTCGGGCGAATTTCCACGACCAAAAATGATGAGGCCGGCGTTGATGAATCGCTGCACAATTTCGGCAGTGAAATCTGAATTACGTGATGCAGCCTTCATTGCCTTGTTGCCGTTGGAAAGCGGAAAGCCTTTCATCGCTGCATGCAGGTCCTTCAAAATAAATGGCACACCACGAAGTGGCATATTGGCATTGATTGGAAGATTTTGTGCCATTTCGCGAGCTCTGTCGAACCAGGTGTAGGTAAGTGCATTGATCTTCGGATTCAGTTGTTCTGCTCGTTCGATGGCTGCGTCGAGCAGTTCAATTGGGGAAACCTTTCCCGAACGCACGAGTTCTGCTTGATCAATAGCGTCAACCCATTGGGTGTCCTTGGCGAGCGATGACATCGTGAATACCTCTCATTGGTTAGGGTTTACGAATTGTGAGTACTTCAGATTCCACCCCGCAACTTACTGCGCGGGACGTACTCAAATCCTCATCAGTACGTCGCATGCTCACCTCAAGCTTTGCTTTCTACGTTGGGGTCATGTTGCAGGCAGCAACGCTTGGCAAGCATATTTTTGACATCACGGGACGATCGCTGGATATCGGTTGGCTAGGACTTGCTGAATTTGGCCCAATCGCACTGTTGGTGTTTGTCAGTGGAAGCGTGGCCGATCGGTATAACCGAAAATATGTTGCGGCGATTTCACTAGCTGGCGAATTGCTGTGTGCGTTGGTGTTAGTGGGGTACTCACTGGCAATTAGCGGCGATGCACATCCGGCAGTGTGGCCATTTTTTGCGGTTGGTGTGGTGTTCGGTTCATGTCGAGCTTTTTTGTCTCCGGCAACGCGTTCGATTTATCCGATGATTGCTCCAGATGGTGGGTTACCGCCAATCGTCGCTATGAGTTCAGCTGTATGGACGTCGGCAATGATTCTTGGACCTGCGGCATCAGGGTTTTTGTATAGCGCAGACCCGTGGATTGCCTATGCGACGACTTCAATGTTGATCTTGATCGGAATTATAGGAATCTTGCGAGTGAAGTATTTGCGCGAGCCAGCACCCCGTGATCCGGATGAAAAGGTTTCATTACATTCAGCGATGGAGGGTTTGCGCTTTATTCGTCGCACACCAATTTTGTTGGCCGCAATTTCACTCGACTTATTTGCAGTGTTGTTTGGTGGTGCAGTTGCTTTGCTGCCAGTAATCGCCGAGGAGCAGTTGCACGTTGGCGACGTGAAGTACGGATGGTTGCGTGCAGCCGGCGGAATTGGCGCAGCAACAATGGCAGCGTTTCTTGCCGTTCGACCACTTCGACGAAACGTTGGACGTTCGTTGCTTATTGCTGTCGGAGTATTTGGACTTGGAACCATTGTTTTGGGAGACACGCATTCCTACACCGTCGCGTTTATTGCAATGGTCGTGCTCAGTGCAGCAGACATGGTGAGTGTGTTCGTACGAGGATCAATCGTGCCGTTGGTGACACCGGATGAAAAGCGTGGACGAGTGTCGGCAGTTGAAAATGTGTTCATTGGAGCAACGAACGAATTGGGTGCTTTTGAATCTGGCATTGCAGCACAGGCATTTGGTACGCCAGCAACGGTGATTGGCGGTGGAATTGCCACCGTTGCAATCGTCGGTGTGTGGTGGTTGGGGTTCCCTGCATTGCGCAATATCGATCAGTTCAGTGACCTAGATACGAGCGAAAACCCCATATAAAAATCCTTGCGGCAACTACTGTGAAAGTTATGTCTAAACCCCTCTATACAAGCGGAATTGTGCACGAATTTAAAGCCTTCATTAATCGCGGGAGCGTGGTTGATGTCGCAGTTGCCTTCGTTATGGGTGCCACCTTCAAAACAGTGATTGATGCAGTTGCTGGTGATGGCAAAAATAATCAAGGAATACTCGGTGGTTTAGTTGGAGCTGTATTTGGCGGAAATCGACCTAACTTCAATGACAAAGGCGTAACGCTGAACGGAAGTTTTATCCCTGTTGGTGGACTTTTGACTGCAATCTTGAATTTCTTAATGGTAAGCACGGTCATGTTTTTCGTGATTAAGGCGTATGGCCGATTCCATAACGCAAAAACAGAGGAAACGACGAACGAGCTTTTGGCTTCAATCCGCGATGAACTTCGCGAGCAGCGTAAACACTAAATGCGCCGAAACGGATTTTTTGCTGGAGTTATTGCGACTTTGCTCGCTGTAGTCATTGCTTTTGGTGCGTATCGCTTCGTAGTTAACCGCAGTGAATATTTGAATGGTGTTGGGCGAATTCCTGGCGGCGATTTCAATGCACTGATCTCATTGCCCGATGGCGTGGACCTTACGTTTCCCGAATTGATTGGCAAAATGATTGGGCCGCAAATTAAGGGCAATCGTGTGCTCATGATCGGTGATTCAATTTTCGCTTCAACATCAAGTCGCTACGGAAACGAAATGTGTAACACGCTTACCAAACTTGGCTGGCAAGTTGCAGTTGAAGCCCAGGCAGGCGAATTTATTGGCTTTGGCTCAAAAGTTCTTGGTCGCAGATGGGAAGAAGGTTGGGACACAGCAGTGGTATTTCTTGGCACCAACAATGACGGCAACATGACGGCATACGAAGAAAAGCTTCGTGAAATGTTTGATGTGCTTTCGGAAAATCCGTTCGTGGTATTAACCACGGCAGAGTTTCGTCCGAAGCAATTGCAGATCAACGAAATTATTAAACGTGTTGCTGCTGAGTATGGCAATGTCACCGTGCTCGACTGGGCAGCTGTGGCAAGAAACAACGGTTTGATTGGCAATGATGGAATTCACCTGACCGCAGATGGTCGAGCAGTTCTTGCCACTGCGGTTGCGCGTTCACTTGAGTTTGCGCACGATCGCAATAACGGTCAATGCCTGGAATCCGTTTTCCACGATGACTCAAAAGTATTAGATGCCATGCCAACAACAATTCCTGCTGAAACCGTGACTACAGACGCGCCAGGAGGAGCAACGGCAACTACTGTCGTCCCATGACAAATCGCATGAACATAGGAATTTTTGGTTCAAACAACGACAGCACCGTAAACGGAGTGCTGGAAGAAGCTAAAGCTGCAGAGCGCGATGGCTTCGCGTCATATTGGCAATCACAGATTTTTGGCCTCGATGCACTGAGCACGCTTTCAGTAGTTGGTCATGAGGTTCCTCGAATTGAGCTAGGTACCAGCGTTATTCCAACGTATCCACGACACCCCATGATGTTGGCGCAACAGGCATTAACCGCAAACCAAGCAAGCGATGGGCGCTTGTGCTTAGGAATCGGTCTCAGCCACCAGGTAGTGATTGAGGGAATGTTGAACCTGTCCTTTGATAAGCCATTGCGTCACATGAAGGAGTATCTCTCCATTTTGATGCCTCTGATTCATGACCAAAAGGTTTCGTTTGCTGGTGAAACGCTCACTACGCATGCAGAACTCACCATTGGCAAGCCACAAAGTTGTGATGTTGTAGTGGCCGCACTTGGGCCACAAATGCTGCGACTTGCAGCAGCCATGACTCAGGGAACGCTTACATGGTGCACAGGCCCGGAAACGCTGCGCACACTTACCGTGCCAACAATTAATGAAGCTGCAGACAAACTTGGAAAACCAAAGCCGCGAGTCATTGCTGCACTTCCGGTATGTGTGACAAAAGATGTTGAAGGCGCTCGCGCACGAGCAGCACAAGTGTTTGCGGTGTACGGACAATTGCCAAGTTACCGAGCAATGTTGGACCACGAAGGTGCAGCAGGCCCAGCAGACGTTGCCATCATCGGTTCTGCAAGCGAAGTGTTTGACAAAGTTGCTGCAATGCAGGAAATCGGTGTCACCGATTTCGGTGGCGTGGAATTTGGTGCAACACCAGACGAGCAACACGACACTCGTGAAATGCTGAAGTCGCTGCTAAAGCGCTAGTTCGTTATTTACGAATAGACAATTTGACGCCAGTGTTGGCGTTAATGGCATCGAAGAAGTCGTTGCCTTTGTCGTCGACCACGATGAAGGCAGGGAAGTCTTGGACTTCAATTTTCCATACAGCTTCCATGCCAAGCTCTGCGTATTCGAGAACTTCTACTTTGGTGATGCAGTCTTGAGCGAGTCGGGCTGCTGGCCCACCAATTGAGCCGAGGTAAAAACCTCCGTAGGTGTTGCATGCATCCGTAACTTGCTTAGAGCGATTGCCCTTTGCAAGCATGACGAAGCTTCCGCCTGCTGCTTGGAAATCGGCAACATAGCTATCCATTCGACCTGCAGTAGTTGGGCCAAAGGAACCAGAAGCGAAGCCTTCTGGAGTTTTAGCTGGACCTGCGTAATACACGCAATGATCTTTCATGTATTGCGGAAGTCCGTCACCTGCATCGAGACGTTCCTTGATTTTGGCGTGAGCAATATCGCGAGCCACCACCATTGGCCCGGTGAGCATGACGCGAGTCTTCACTGGGTATTTCGACAACGTGTCTCGAATTTCTGACATCGAAAGGTTGAGGTCGATCGCTACAACTTCAGTAGTCAAATGCTCTTCGGTAATTTCCGGAAGAAAACGAGCAGGATCGGTTTCTAATTGCTCGAGGAAGATGCCCTTGCTGTTGATCTTGCCAAGCGCCTGGCGGTCGGCGCTGCAACTCACAGCCATGGCAACAGGGCAACTGGCACCGTGACGTGGCAAACGAATAACGCGTACGTCGTGACAGAAATATTTGCCGCCGAATTGGGCGCCGATACCGGTTTGCTGCGACAAGGTAAGCATTTTTTGTTCAAGGTCGAGATCGCGGAATGCGTGTCCAAGTTTGCTGCCCGATGTTGGCAATGAATCCAGGTAGTGAGCGCTGGCAAGCTTCGCTGTTTCAACAGCGTTTTCTGCTGAAGTTCCACCAATGACAATTGCTAAGTGATACGGAGGGCATGCTGCAGTGCCGAGTGTTTTCATTTTTTCGAATGCCCACGGCAACAGCGATTTTTCATTCAGCAGTGCTTTGGTTTCTTGAAACAAATAACTCTTGTTTGCCGAACCACCACCTTTAGCCATGAATAAAAACTTGTATTCATCACCATCGACAGATGAGATTTTGATTTCAGCTGGAAGGTTGGTGTTGGTGTTTACTTCTTCGTACATCGACAGCGGTGCAAGTTGGCTGTAGCGAAGATTGCTAGTGAGGTAAGTGTTGTAGACGCCGCGTGAAATAGCTTCTTCATCGCCGCCACCCGTAAACACGAACTGTCCTTTTTTACCCTTCACAATTGCCGTTCCTGTGTCTTGGCACATTGGCAAAACGCCTCCAGCAGCAATGCTCGCGTTTTTCAGCAAGTCAAGGGCAACGAATCGATCGTTGTCGCTTGCTTCAGGATCGACCATGATGTTGGCAAGCTGTTGCAAGTGGCTTGCACGTAGCAAGTGAGCAATGTCGCGCATGGCGTGCTCGGTGAGCAGCGTTATTGCGGAATGGTCAACTTTAAGAAAAGTACCTTCACTCGTTTCAAAAGTTGAAACGCCTTCGTTGCCAATAAATCGGTATTGCGTGTCATCTGTGCCAAGAGGAAGCAGCTCCGAGAATTCAAAAGGTGCTGGCGTTGGCTTAGCCATTACACAAGTGCCGGTGTGCCCTTGAAGGTGCCTGGGTCGCCAGCAGCAGGAATTAATGGACGTGACCACTTCACCGTGTCGGCAATGTAGTTAGACACTTCTCGCCACGACGCTGGACTCCATCCTTGAGCGCACTGTGGAACCGTTCCGTCTGACTGAACAAATACGAACGCAGGAAGTTCGGTGAGTCCGAGTTGCTTTACGAACACGCGGTCTGGGTCGGTGAAGGTGAGAAATTCATCAGTGAGTGGTCCAAGGAATTTCTTGGCATCGGCTTCAGATGATGTAACAACAAAATTGACTCGCGTTGCTGCGCCGGCAAATTGGTGCAAGATTCGTCCAGCGGTCTTGAGGATCCACGCACTCTCATTGGTGTACGGATCGATAACGATAGAAGCCAGATGGAATGTGGTCAGCCATTCGCGTAGTGGGCGAGCCTCGCCGTTGAGGGGTTTGAGTGAGGTGTCGAGAGAAGGTGCGTTTGCCACAGGATGAGACGGTAGCAAGTTAGAGCACTAGCGTCTCAACAATGCACCCAATTGAGCACCTGCGCTATGTGGCGCGTGCCACTGGAGCCGACCCGGTGGCACTGGTGAGCGAGACAGCGCAAGCGCTGTTTGGCTTACATATGGAGCCAGCAGGCTTAGTTCTGGCCGCACGGAGAATCGTGGAGCGACATCCAACGTGTGCGCCGTTGTGGTGGCTGTGTGCACAGGCACTGACCGCTCTTGACCCGTTTGAACGGCTGTATGAACTGGAGTCGGAGATTGACAAAGATGCAACGACCGATCATTTGCTTTCACACCTTGGCGATGCGCACGTGGTCTGCATCGTTGGGTGGAGTCCAACCGCACTTGAAGCTCTCGTGCAGCGGGGCGATTGCAAAGCGTTGGTGATTGATTCATTCGGATCTGCTGACAGCGCGGTGAACGCATTGAAGCGCGTTGAAGTTGAAGCAGAATGCGTGTCGATTGAGCATGCGGCACGGGCCGTTGATATGTGCGACGTGGTGGTGCTTGATGCACTTGGATGTGGTCCTGACGAATTTTTGATGACATCGGGTTCGCACGGTGTTGCCGCTCTTGCATATGTTGCACAGAAGCCCGCACTTGTTACTGCTCGCCGAGGAACGCGACTGCCTGCAGTGTTATGGGAATCGATGAAGTCACGCAACTGTGATGCGCAAAAACCGTGGCGTACGGAAGTGGATGTGGTTCCCAGAGAACTACTTCGCGCTGTTGTTGGTCCGCTGGGAATTGTGGATGCCTCGTTATCGGTGGTGGCTGAATGTGCCCCTGCGACCGAGATGCTCGTGCGCAGTGCGATGTAACCTGTAAGCCATGTCAGCACGCTCACGTAACCTTCCTCGCCGTTCATGTCTGTCAATTCCAGGCTCGTCAGAAAAAATGCTGGGCAAGGGTCCTGGAATTCCTGCCGACATGGTGTTTCTCGATCTTGAAGACGCAGTGGCTCCCAAGGAAAAAGAAGCATCCCGCGCCAAGATCGCAGCTGCGATTCGCGGCAACGACTGGGGCGACAAAGTGTTGTGCGTTCGTGTGAACGACTGGAGCACCAAGTGGACGGCCTACGACATCATTGAGGTAGTTGGCAATGCCGGTGAACGCCTTGATGAAATCATGTTGCCAAAGGTCGAATCTGCTGCACAGATCGTGGCAACTGACATGTTGCTACGCCAAGTAGAAATTTCAGCAGGTTTGCCAATTGGCCACATTGGAATAGAAGCGCAAATTGAAACAGCTCGCGGACTCATCAACGTTGAAGAAATTTGCGCAGCAAGCCCACGGCTTGAAACCATCATCTTCGGACCAGCCGACTTCGCAGCAAGTATGGAAATGCCAGTGCTGACTGGTGGCGTGAAGATCGACGAGTACCCAGGCGATCATTTTCACTACGTGTACAACAAGATTTTGATGGCAGGACGAGCAAACGGCTTGCAAGTAATTGACGGACCGTTCTTGCACGTGCGCGACAGCGATGCGCTTCGCGAGTACAGCATGCGTTCGCGCATTCTTGGCTACGACGGCAAGTGGGCATTGCACCCAGACCAAGTAACCGTGTTGAACGACGTGTTCTCACCAACGCAGGAACAGTTTGATAAGGCCTGGTCAATTCTTGATGCCTATAAAGAAGCAACCGAAGGCGAAGGAAAAGGCGCAGTGATGTTCGGTAACGAAATGATTGACGAAGCCAGCCGCAAGATGGCGTTGAAGTTCATCTCGCGTGGCGAGCGTGCAGGACGCAAGCGTTCACCACAAGCGTGACCACACGTTTCGACGCAATTCTGTTTGATGCCGGTGGCATCTTTCTATTACCTGACCCCATTTCTTTAGGTGCCATCGTTCGCGCACATGGCGGCGATGGTTCCATCGAGCGTTTAATGCGCGCGCACTATGCGGGCATGGAGCGCCTCGACAAAGTTGCTCGCGAAACAGCGAAGGAAACTATTGATGGTTTTAGTTGGGATCCGTATCGCGACGCATATGTAGAGGCAGCAGGAATTACCGGGCCTGCAGCAGTAACTGCAAGCGATCAATTGCGCAAAATGTTTTCGCCGTTTTTATGGCGGTATCCAATTCTTGAATCTGCTGCCGCACTGTGGCGAATGCATTTACATG
>JALQUZ010000036.1 GCA_023263695.1 Ilumatobacteraceae bacterium | reverse complement strand
ACCGTTGCACCCATGCGCCCTGCGGCGCCGATGACACCGACCCTGATCATGGTCAATTAGTTACCGTTGAATTCGCTGTCGAATTCGTCTTCGAAGCTGACCGACACTGCATTGTCTGCAGCTGGTTCAGACGGACGTGATCCACGGTTTGGTTCACGACGGTTGCTGTTTTCACTGCGACCTCCGCGATCGTTTCCACGTCCACCTCGGTCGTTTCCACGGCCGCCACGGTCTCCCCCGCGTCCACCGCGATCTTGACGAGGTCCACGCTCTGGACGTGGGCCGCGGTCGCCACCCTCTGACGGTGCGCTTCCTGAACCCTTCATTGGCTCACCGTCTGGTCCGATGAGCGAGAGGCTCACCTTGCCGCGGTCGTCAATGTCGTCAACACGAACTTGAACTTCGTCACCGATGTTCAATACGTCTTCAACTTTGGATACACGCTGACCGTTGCCCAACTTCGAAATGTGCACGAGGCCGTCACGTCCAGGAAGGATGTTGACAAATGCACCGAACTGCGCAATGTTCACTACGCGACCTGTGTAGGTAGCGCCCAACTCTGCAGTTGGAGGATCGACGATGGCAAGAATGCGTGCCTTCGCGTCTTCAACCTTTGAGTTGTCTGGCGAACCAATGGTGATGATGCCTGTTGCACCGTCATCGCTGACGTTGATCTCGGCTCCAGTTTCCTGCTGAATGGTGTTGATGACTTTGCCCTTTGGCCCAATGACTTCGCCCACCTTGTCCAATGGAATGGTGAAGGTGATGATCTTTGGAGCGCTTTCGGCAACGGTTGAACGTGGTGCCGCAATTGCTGCGTTCATCACGTCGAGGATCTTCAAGCGAGCATCTTTTGCTTGCTGCAATGCAGCTGCAAGAACGTCGCTAGGAATTCCGTCAATCTTGGTGTCAAGTTGCAATGCAGTGACTGCGTCTGCAGTTCCGGCCACCTTGAAGTCCATGTCGCCGAATGCATCTTCTGCACCAAGAATGTCGGTGAGTGCGGTGTACTTACCTTCGTCGAAGATAAGTCCCATTGCAATACCGGCTACTGGAGCAAGAATTGGCACACCAGCATCCATGAGCGAAAGGCTCGATGCACATACCGACGCCATCGAGGTGCTGCCGTTTGACGACAACACTTCTGACACGAGGCGCAATGTGTATGCGAACTTCTCTTGGTCTGGAACAACTGGGAACAATGCGCGCTCTGCAAGTGCACCGTGTCCAATTTCGCGACGCTTCGGGCTACCTACACGACCGGTTTCACCGTTGGCCCATGGAGCCATGTTGTAGTCGTGCATGTAACGCTTCGATGTCTCAGGTGTAATCGAGTCGATCATCTGGTTCATCTTTGGCATTGCCATGGTGAGCACGTTCAGTACTTGTGTTTCACCGCGTTGGAACAAGCCTGTTCCGTGTGCGGTTGAAATGAGTCCAACTTCTGCTGAAACTGGACGCAAGTCTGCAGGGCCACGACCGTCGATACGAATTCCTTCGTTCACAACGCGCTTACGCACCAACTTCTTGGTGAGTGAACGTACGGCTTCTTTGATCTGCTTTTCCTGACCAGCAAACTTGCCCGGCGCATCTGGTGTTCCAGCAAGTTCTGCAACGGTTTTTGTCGTAGCTTCATCGATTGCAGCATTGCGCTCGCTCTTCAATGCAATGCGAATTGCTGGCTGCAAAGTAGCGGTTGCTGTTGCTTCTACTGCCGCAAACAACTCGTCGGTGTAGTCGAGTACTGGTGTGTACTTCAATGGCTCAATTGGGCCACGGGTTGCAATCACGCTGGCAACCAACTGGCGCTGCAACTTGATTGACTCCTTGATGTACTGCTTTGATGCATCGAGACCGCTAGCAATGACGAGTTCGTCAACCTTTGGTGCGCCTGCTTCGTAGTAGGTGAAGCTCTTCTCGGTTCCGCCTGCTTCCACCATCATGATGGCAACATCGCCATTGTCGAGTTCGCGACCTGCAACAACAATTTCAAAAGTTGCTTCTTCGCCCTCTTCAAATGTTGGGTGAGGAATCCATGTTCCGTCTTGGCTGTATGCCAAACGAACAGCACCGATTGGGCCGTCGAATGGAATGCCGCTGATCATGAACGATGCAGACGCTGCGTTAATTGCAAGCACGTCGTGAGGGTTCACTTGGTCGGCACCAATAACGGTGATCACGATTTGTGTTTCGTTGCGGTAGCCATCGGGGAAAGCTGGGCGCAATGGACGGTCGGTCAAACGGCAGGTAAGAATCGCTGCTTGGCTTGGACGTCCTTCACGACGGAAGAATGACCCAGGAATTTTTCCTGCTGCGTATGCACGCTCTTCTACGTCGACTGTGAGTGGGAAAAAGTCGATGCCATCGCGAACGCCCTTTGCGGCGTTGGCTGTTGCAAGAACTTGCGTCTTGCCAATTTTGGCAATGACTGCACCTTGTGACTGCAAGGCGAACTTGCCCGTCTCGAAAGTGAGGGTTTTATCGGTACCTGAAATAGGTGCTGATACGGAAATGGCGTCAGCCATGTGTATGTCCTTTCGTCCCTTAAGTCGTCTCGTGACGATTCATGAGGGGTTGAGGAACAACCGGTCGATTCCCAGTCGGCAATGTCGCAACGTGAGTCCGTATTGACTCGTTGCGCAATCAGCGACTGACAACCGACTACGAGTTGTTCGTTATGTGTTTGCCTACGGCGTGCGTTAGCGACGCAGACCGAGATCGTCAAGAAGTTTTCTGTACTTCTCGATGTCACGGGCCTTTACATAGTCAAGCATGCGTCGACGGCGACCAACCATCATTAAGAGGCCACGGCGACTGTGATGGTCTTTGTGGTGGCTCTTCAAGTGGTCAGTGAGGCTGTTGATGCGCTCTGTAAGAAGTGCAATTTGCACTTCAGGAGAACCGGTGTCAGTTGAATGAGCCCGGTGCTTGGCGATGGTTTCGCTTTTTGGAGCAGTTGCCATAAGTTTGCCTTTCGTGTGCCCGCCGAATTGCGGGACCGTTTGGTCGCAGTGGGCCTGTTGACCCCTTGCATCTCACCAGCGCTAAAAGCCCCAGTGGACCCCTTCAATCTATCGGGAGGGTCGTCCGCTTAGGCGGGCTAATCCCCTGCCCAATGCGCGCCTATATAAGTAGTGTGAACTGCTGTGTTCACCGGGATTGTTGAAGAACTAGGCACAGTCGGATCGCGCAATGGCAGTCGCCTGCGAATTAACTCCACCACAGTGTTGGAGGGCTCCGACCTCGGCGCATCCATTGCGGTGAACGGTTGCTGCCTCACGGTGGTGGCTACGGATGGCTCGACATATTGGGATGCCGATGTAAGTGACGAAACGTATTCGCGCACCAACCTTGGCTCGCTTCAAGCCGGCGATGTGGTGAACCTCGAGCGACCTATGGCGCTCGGCGAACGACTTGGCGGACACATGGTGCTTGGTCACGTTGATGCAGTTGGACATGTTGTCTCCCCTGCTCCCGATTTAGTCATTCGTATTCCGCGCGACTTGATGCACTTAATCGTTGAAAAAGGTTCTGTCACGGTTGATGGCATTTCGCTGACCGCATTCGATCTCACTGCCGACACATTTCGTGTTGCAGTAATTCCGCACACGACGGCTGTCACCACACTGGGCGTGCGCAAAGCGGGTGATGCAGTGAATATTGAAATGGATGTACTTGCAAAACACGTGCAACGTTTGGTCGAGCCGCACACGAAACGCAAGTGGTGGCGTAAGTAGTTATGGCACGCGACCTTCCACAACTTCGCGAAAAGATCGATCAGATTGATGCAGCAATCGTTGCACTGCTGGCTCAGCGAATGGAAGTGTGTCGCGAGGTTGCAGAAGTGAAAGCTGGTTCGTCAACTGCGGTCATTCAGCCGCAACGCGTACGTGAAGTGCTGACCACTCGCAGGCAGTGGGCGATAAACAGTGGCGTTGATGCTGACTTTGCAGAACAAATTTTCCGCACGTTACTTGCTGAAACACATCGCATTGAAGTTGCTCACGAACGCGGCGGAATTGCACCAACCAAAATTGCCGACACGTTATTGTCTGCTCTCGACACCGTTGATGTACGCATTGATCACGTAGTAGTTGCAGTGGTTGATCTTGCATCCGCTTCATCGTTTTTGAAAACGCTTGGCTTCACATTGGAACCAACAGAAGACACCGACATCGTTACCGCAACCGCTGGAGGCGTAACCGTGGTGTTGGTTGGCCCTGGAAACGACCCCGCGGTTCGCGCGCACCTGGAAGCAAATGGTTCAGGCGTGCAACACATTGCCATTGAAGTGTTGAATGCAGGGTTCGTACAGCAGGCACTTGCCGAGGCTGGCGTTCCCCTATTGACCGATGTGGTTGTAGATGCAGCCGGTCACGAGCAATTGTTCACGGTGGTCGACCCAGCAACTGGCGTGCAGCTTGGATTCATCAGTCGCACGGGTCATCGTGAGCCAATGAGTGGCCACAACGTGCGCGCGCTGTTTACCGCCCTCGGCAATATCTAACTCTGTAACACCCCGCTTTTATTGTTGGCGGTGCTTCTCCCACAGCAATTGCCATTTCGTTGAGAAACGAATCACACAAGCAGGAACACGTGGGTTTTTCTCTAGCCATCGATACCGCCGAAATTTCGGACAGGCTTTCGCACCTTGCCCAGTTGGTAACTGAGGCAAATGATGAAACTCTTATTCGGTTAGCGCTTACAGATGTTGGGCATATCCAACAATGGATCGACAACTGCAAGGTTGCGCTCACCCGAAAACTTCAAGTACTCGCCAGCTCCACGCCACGCATCCAGCCTCAGCAAGTGCTGGCCAGTGCGGCAAACATTTCGCGCATCGATGCATTCCGCGAAGTTTCTCGTGCCAAAACCCTTGGCGCATTTCCACAACTCGAACAAGCATTTGAACAAGGACGCATCGGCAGCGCTCATATCGACGCCGTTGCTAGGGCCACGCACCAACTCACCGAAGACGAGAAAGCCAAACTCGCCTTACGCAGCGACTGGCTGAACAATGTTGCAACACACGCAACGCCCGACAATTTTTCGCGTGCGGTAAAAAGCGAAGTTGCTCGCATTCATGCTGATGGCGGTGTTACACGACTTGAGCGTCAGCGCCGCGATGCCAGCCTTCGTCACTGGATCGACCGCGAATCAGGCATGTTCCACATCGCTGGCAGGCTCGACCCCGAGAACGGTCTTCGCGTTATTGGCAAGCTCGACAACACTGTTGAACGTTTGTTTCACGCAGCACTTCCCGACACGTGCCCAACCGATGATCGTAAGCACGGTCATCTCAATGCGCTCGCATTTTTAGAGCTCATTGATGCAGCTTCGTTTGGCGCACCGCTCACGGCTGGCGCAATGATCTCGTCGCCCAATGCGCGAGCCGAGGTTTCGGTGGTTATTGACTTACAAACATTGCGCACTGGGTTGCACGATCAATCCATCGTGCGCACTGGGCACGAAGCAGAGTTACCACTTGAAACCATTCGGCGCATCGCATGTGAAGCAGAAATCATCCCTGTGGTACTCAATTCACAAGGTGTGGTTATCGACATTGGTCGAGCTTCACGGTTGGCGACGCGTTATCAGCGTAAGGCCATTGAAGCCATGTATTCGCACTGCGCTATACCCGACTGCAAAGTGCCAATTTCGCAATGCCAACCGCACCATATTTCTTACTGGCGCGATGACGGCCCCACCAATATGAATAACCTCGTGCCGCTGTGCACACACCACCACCGCAATGTGCATGAAGGAAACTGGAGACTGAAGTTGTCCATGCCTAGCCGCATTCTCACGGTCACGTACCCCGACGGCCATGTGTCCACTGCATGCCCCACTAGCTCGAAACCCCAAGAAAGAATCCCTCATGAGTAATACACTTACGTCTGTGAACGACGAGATTTCGGTACAACTCGACGACAATCTGCGCCGTGCATTGACGCACCTTCGGTCAACCGGGCTTACCGATGATCAAAACATACAGCAGACAATCTTGGATACTGCAAGAAATCTGTTTGATGCAACTCGGCTAAAGACCCAATTAGATGCACTCGACGCAGACCCGGACGATCGTGCAGAAATGAAGGCGCTTCACAACTTCATGGATTCAATCTGTGAACCGTGGTGACGTCTACTCAATAATTCTCCCTCAAAATGCTGGTCACGAAATTTCAGGAAAGCGTTTTGCTGTCATTCTGCAATCGGATGCATTCCTTCCGCGCTCAGTAGTCATCATTGCGCCCACATCGCAAAGCGCACGGCCCATTGTTCTTCGGCCACAAATTGAAATAGGCGGCGACGTAACTCGTGTAGTTCTGGACCAGGTTCGAGCGGTTTCTATCGATCGACTGAAGGACCATATTGGAACCATTGAGGTCCACGAGCAATGGGCAATTGACGATGCGATTCGAGCTCTCTTCGGGCTCAATTAATACCTTGGCGTAGTTGCGGTGGGGCAACCCGTTGGCTATGGTTTCAAGCGCACGGCATACGCAAGAACGCCCACTCCTCTAACACGGTGGGAAAACTTGGTCGAGCACTGACAATCCAACTTCACTAGCACCCACGGAGGGTTTAGTTGTCCGAGCGTCAGCGCGTCCTTGCCACCCCACTTGATCAGTTATTGGCTGAAGCACGTGCCATTCGCGACGCGCAATTCGGTAGTCGGGTTACGTATTCGCCGAAGGTGTTTATTCCGCTCACCATGTTGTGCCGCGACAAGTGCGGTTACTGCACCTTTGCGCAACCACCTGCACGACTCGAGAACCCGTACCTGAATGCCGAGCAGGTTTTGGCCATTGCCAAACAAGGCGCTCGCATGGGTTGCCACGAAGCATTGTTCACACTTGGCGAACGACCAGAACTTCGTTACGACGTGGCAAAAGATTGGTTGAAGTTAAACGGTTTTGATTCCACGGTGCATTACTTGCACGACATGGCTGCATTGGTGTTGAAAGAAACCGGACTACTTCCGCACGCAAACGCAGGCGCGTTGTATGAGGACGAATTAGCAATGCTGCGAAAAGTTTCACCATCACAAGGAATGATGATTGAGTCGTTGCGAGATGACTTGGAGTGTCACCGTGGCGCACCAGACAAAGAACCACAGCGTCGCCTCGACACATTGCAATGGGCCGGTGAGCTGAGTATTCCGTTCACTACGGGAATTTTGGTGGGCATTGGTGAAACCCGTGAAGACCGAATTGATGCGCTCGAAGCAATCGCTGCATCACACGCGAAGTACGGACACGTGCAGGAAGTAATTGTGCAGAACTTCTTGCCGAAGCCGCGCACGGGCATGCAACACGAAGCACCTTGCCCAGAAGACGAATACTTGTGGTCAATTGCTGCAGCGCGAATTATCCTGCCGCCAAGCATTCACTTGCAGGCACCACCAAACTTGAGTGACGACTTCAGCATCTTGCTCGACGCTGGCATTGACGATTGGGGCGGCGTCTCCCCGGTTACTGCCGACCACGTAAACCCAGAACGTCCGTGGCCAGCACTCGACAAGTTGCGCACAGTTACAGAAGCAAAGGGCAAGTCACTTGCTCCACGCCTCACGGTGTATCCAGAGTTCGTGATCAATTCAGAAAGGTGGTTTGATCCGTCACTCGACTTTGCACTGCTTGATAGAAGTGACGCCGAAGGTTTAGCTCGCGACGACAGCGGACAAGTGTGGCCGGAAAAAGTAACGGCCGCCGATGTTGTGCACGACGGCGCCGAAGTGGTGCTGGTCGGTCATCGTTCAACACAGTGGTACTCGGGTGCAAACAATTCTCCCCCAATGCTCATTCCATTCGATCGCATGGGCGAAGGCGAAAAGATCACCGGCCCAGTTGCTGAAGTGTTGCGCGGTGTCGAGCTTGGTCATCGCATTAACGAACAAGAGATTGTCACACTGTTTGGCGCACGCGGCCCAGAAGTGCGAGCCATTGCCCATGTTGCTGACGAACTGCGCAAGCAAATTGTTGGCGACGAAGTCACGTGGGTACACAATCGCAATATCAACTACACCAACGTGTGCACCTTTAAGTGCAGGTTCTGCGGGTTCTCGAAGGGCCCACTCAGCCTCAACCTTCGTGGCACTCCGTACTTGCTCACTCTCGACGACATTGCTGAACGTGCAAAAGAAGCTTGGGACTTAGGCGCAACCGAAGTAACTCTGCAGGGCGGTATTCACCCCGACTTCGATGGCGACTATTACATCGACGTCACGCGTGCCGTTAAAGATGCTGTTCCCGACATGCACGTGCATGGGTTCACCGCACTCGAAGTTACCGAAGGTGCAAAGCGCCTGGGCGAATCGTTATTTAGCTACATCACTCGGTTGAAAGAAGCCGGCCTCGCATCACTGCCAGGTACCGCTGCAGAAATTTTGGATGACGACATTCGCAACATCATTTGCTCCGACAAGATCAACACCGAGGAATGGCTGGACTGTCATCAGGTTGCACACGAAGCCGGCTTGAAGTCGAACATCACCATCATGTTTGGTTCTGTAGAGCACCCGCTTAGTTGGGCAAAGCACATTGTGCGCACACGCGCGCTGCAAGAGATAACCGGCGGATTCACCGAGTTCATTCCATTGCCGTTCGTGCACATGGCATCACCTATTTACTTGCAGCACAAAGCACGCCGCGGGCCAACGTTTAGAGAAACCATTCTCATGCACGCCATCGGCCGCATCGCCTACCGCGGGCTTATTGACAACGTCCAGGTGTCGTGGACAAAAATTGGTCAAGAAGGTGCGCAGCAACTACTTCGCGCTGGTTGCAACGACATGGGTGGACCGTTGATGAATGAAAACATTTCGCGCGCAGCAGGCGCGAACCATGGTCAGTTAATGACTGAAGAATCGTTTAGAGCAATTGCCGAGCCTCTTGGCAGATCACTCCGCCAGCGAACCACTACTTACGGCCGACCAGACCGCGAGCCGCCGACACGTCAAGTTGTAGCTGCGCTTTAATCGCATCGAGGCCATCAAACTTTCGTTCACTACGCAAGAAGTGTTCAAAGGTGACACTCACCTGCTGGCCATAGAGGTCGCCTGAAAAATCAAGCAAGTGTGCTTCAAGGAGCGACACATCTGCGTGTTCGAAAAATGTTGGCCTGCGACCAAGGTTGATTGCGCAACCGTGCACGCTGCCGTCTGCACACGTAAACATTCCTGCGTACACACCATCAGCTGGCAAACACATCTGGTTTGAAACTTCAACGTTTGCCGTTGGGAACCCAATAGTGCGTCCGCGCTTGTCACCGTTCACCACTACTCCGCGTACGGAAAATGGTCGACCAAGTAGTTGCTGTGCCACTTCAACTTGCCCGCCGGCAAGTGCGCGGCGAATTGCGGTGCTACTGACTGGTTCGGCAACGCCGTCTGAGCGGGGCACCAACTGCATTGGCACAACTTCAAAGTCGTATTGCATACCAAGCTCGCGCAACATGGCAACGTTGCCACCGCGCTTGTAGCCAAAGTGGAAATCTTCTCCAACAACAATCAATTTTGCGCCAAGCGCATCTACCAACACGCGCTTCACGAATGCAGCAGGGTCTTCTTTCGAAGCCGCTTCATCGAAATGCACCATGAACGTGGCGTCAATGCCAGTGCCGGCAAGTAACTCAATCTTTTGGTCACTATCGGTCAACAGCTTCGGGGCAGATTCTGGCCGCACCACCGATGCAGGGTGACGATCGAATGTGACTACTACTCCTTGGCAGCCCAGTCGTTTTGCTTCGGCCTGCACGTGAGCAATCACCGCGCGATGGCCCTTGTGTACACCGTCGTATGCGCCAATGGTGACTACAGATCGTTGCGCCACAGCAGCAACAGCATCGGTATCGCGAAGAATAAGCACGAATATTTACGCTATCGCTTCGGCTAAAACCACCGATGGTTTTGCATTCGGTCCATCTGCTTCATACACCGCAAGCAGCGCGCCCGCTTCATCAACAACCGCCCACGGAGCGTTGCCTTCCCATGCGGGAAACGACCTACCGTGACGAACTTTCACTGCAGTATCTGCATCGGCAACCACATGGGTCATAGATCGCAGCGCGGTAATCGGCTCGAGCAACTTTGCATCTTCAATGCTGGTGCAATCGGCAAGAACAAAGTCGCCCACTGTGGTGCGGCGCAAGTTTCGTAAGTGTGCTCCTCCACCAAGCAATGTTCCAAGGTCGGCTGCAAGCGTGCGTACGTACGTTCCCGATGAACATCGAACTTCAATGCTTGCAATTGTTACGCCGCCTTTGAATTGAACACCGTGCACATCAAATGAATACACCGTGACAGGTCGTGGTTTGCGTTCAACCTCTATTCCTTCGCGCGCAAGTTCGTGCAAGCGCTTGCCATCAACTTTCAGCGCCGACACCATGGGTGGCACTTGCATTATTGGGCCAGTCAACTTCGCTGCTGCTGCGCGCACTGCATCAAGCGTCAACTCGCCCATGTCAAAGGTTGCGGTGACTGTTCCCGAATCGTCCAGCGTGTTGGTTTCGCTTCCAAACACCACTTCACAGGTGTACGTCTTGTCCATGCCGCTTAAAAATTGCATTAAGCGAGTGACATACCCAACGCCCACCACCATCACGCCAGTTGCATCGGGGTCGAGTGTTCCTGCATGACCAATGCGTCGTTCGTTCAATTGTTTACGCAACTTGCTCACCACGTCGTGGCTTGTCATACCCGCAGGTTTATCTATGAGTACCAAACCGTGCACGGTTGGTGGACGGCGTTTCGCCATTGCTACTCCGTGTCGTCGGAAAGATTGCGCGTATGCATTGGATCGTTGCGCAACACTTCATCAATACGTGCGGCTGCACGAATTGCATCGTCTGGGCGGAACTCCAAAATCGGTGTGCGACGCGCATGAACTTGCGTGGCAATAGCCGCCTGCAGTTGTTTGCGGTAGTGGCTAAACGCAGCCAAAATTCCAGCGTCGCCTTCTGGGCCCTGCAACGAGTCGTAGTACACAATGCCGCGATTCATTTCGGCGTCAACATCAATTGCAGTAATGCTGACAAAGGCCAAGCGATCATCATCAATTCGCAGTAGTTCTTCAGCCACCACTTCGCGAACGGTCTCGCTAATGCGGGCTTCACGTGGGTAACTGTGCTTGCGGCTATTCGATGAACGCCCGCGTGAACGGCCCTGTGGTCTGCCCATCGTGTTACCTGCACTGCCTTTCCGATCCAAACTCGGCGGTTTTGCCGCTTGGCTCATCTACGATACGGAGGCTATGTCAGCAAAGCGCCCACAGGCATCCATCAGCGGAAATGACCCGGAATCCAAGATTCCCGCCTTCCGCTACACCTCGGGCCTGGCCAATCAAATTGAGTCCAAATGGCAAGACCATTGGGACGCCGAGGGCACCTTCGAAGCACCAAACCCTGCAGGCCCACTTGCTCAACCAGAAAAAGTTGCTGGCCGCGAAAAGCTGTTCGTGCTTGACATGTTTCCGTATCCGTCTGGCGCGGGACTACACGTAGGCCACCCTCTCGGTTATATCGCCACCGACGTGTTCGCGCGCTACAAGCGCATGACTGGATACAACGTGTTGCACGCACTTGGCTACGACAGTTTTGGATTGCCAGCTGAACAACACGCAATCGTTACGGGCATTCACCCGCGCATTAACACCGAGTCGAATATTGCCAACATGCGCCGCCAGTTGCGCAGACTTGGTTTGGGTCACGATGCTCGCCGCAGCGTGAGCACCACTGACGAAGAGTTTTACAAGTGGACGCAATGGATCTTCTTGCAAATTTTCAACTCGTGGTACGACGAAACACAAAACCGCGCGCGACCAATTTCTGAACTTGTTGACGAGTTTGCTTCGGGCAAGCGCGACACCGGCGTAGGTGCATGGTCGGGTTTAAGCAAAGTTGAACAGCAAGACGCCATTAACAACCACCGCTTGGTGTACTTGTCGAATGCGCCAGTGAACTGGTGCCCTGGTCTTGGAACCATTCTTGCTAACGAAGAAGTAACTGCCGAAGGCAGAAGCGACATTGGCAACTACCCCGTATTCAAGCGCAACATGCGTCAGTGGACCATGCGCATAACAAAATATGCCGACCGTTTGCTCGACGACCTTGACCGACTCGACTGGCCAGATGCAATCAAGTTGATGCAACGAAACTGGATTGGACGAAGCGAAGGTGCTCGCGTTCGTTTCGGTTCAGCTGCTGGACCAATTGAAGTATTTACTACTCGCCCAGACACCTTGTTCGGCGCAACGTTCATGGTGTTGTCGCCAGAGCATCCACTTGTTGATGCACTCACCACCAGCGAACAACAAACTGCTGTTGCGAAATACCGCGAAACTGCAGCAGCGCTGCAAGACGCCGACCGCACCGACGACTCGCGCAAGAAGACTGGCGTGTTCATCGGCGCATACGCAACGAACCCAGTGAATGGCGCACAGATACCTGTATGGATTGCCGACTACGTATTAATGGGTTACGGAACTGGCGCAATCATGGCCGTGCCAAGTGGCGACGAACGCGACATGGAATTTGCAACAGCATATAAATTGCCCGTTATTGAAGTGGTGAACGAAGACGGCGAATACGTGAACTCGTCAAACGATTCAGTGTCATTGAATGGAAAGCGCACCAAAGCCGAAGCCATTTCGCTAATGACTTCATGGCTCGACAAGAACGATCACGGCAACAGCGCAATTACCTACAAACTGCGCGACTGGTTGTTCTCACGTCAGCGCTACTGGGGCGAACCGTTCCCTATTGTTTACGACGAAAACGATCAGCCAATTTCGGTTCCTGCATCGGCATTGCCCGTGTTGCTGCCAGAACTTGCCGATTTCAAACCACAGGCGCTCGACCCGAACGACGAAAGCACTAACCCAATTCCGCCGCTTGCCCGCATTCAGGATTGGGTCAATGTCACGTTGGACTTAGGCGACGGACCAAAGCAATACCGTCGCGAAGTAAACGTGATGCCGCAGTGGGCAGGTTCGTGCTGGTATGAATTGCGCTACCTCGACCCAACTAACACCGAAGCGTTCATTGATAAAGACGTTGAAAAGTATTGGATGGGCCCAAAGCATGCTGGCCACACCGGCGGCGTGGACTTGTACGTTGGAGGCGTTGAGCACGCCGTGTTGCACTTGTTGTACGCGCGCTTTTGGCACAAAGTGTTGTTCGACCTTGGTCATGTGAGCAGCGAAGAACCATTCCACCGTTTGTTTAACCAGGGTTACATTCAGGCATACGCCTACCGCGACGAACGTGGACAAACCGTTCCTGCAAACGAAGTTGAAGAATCAAGTGGCACCTACACCTGGCAGGGCGAGAAAGTAATTCGCGAATACGGGAAAATGGGCAAGAGCCTGAAGAACATCGTTACGCCAGACGAAATGTATGACGAGTTTGGTGCAGACACGTTCCGCCTGTACGAAATGAGCACTGGCCCACTTGATGCATCACGGCCATGGAACACTCGAGACGTCGTTGGCATGCAGCGATTTTTGCAACGTGCGTGGCGCAACTTGGTGGACGAAGACACGGGCGCGCTGCACGTAAGCGATGCCGAAGCTCCATTGCAGTTGAAGCGCGACTTGCACAAAGCCATCCACGGCGTTGGTATCGATATGCAGAACCTGCGTTTCAATACGGCAATCTCAAAGCTCATTGAGTTGAACAATGCACTCACCATTTATGTCAACGAACACGGCTCTACCCCGCGCGAAGTTGCAGTGCCTCTCGTGCAAATGCTTTCGCCACTGTGCCCACATATGGCAGAAGAGTTGTGGTCGATGTTTGGTCAAACTACGGAACTCACGTTTGCACCATTCCCCGTTGCAGACCCAACGCTGCTCGTCAGCGACACCATTGAAATTCCTATTCAGGTAAACGGCAAAGTTCGTTCAAAGTTGTCGGTAGTTCCAACCGTTACCGACGACGAATTGCGTGCACTTGCACTTGCAGATGAAAAAGTGATTGCGTTGCTGAATGGTGCGGAACCAGCCAAAGTGGTCATAGTTCCAAAACGTCTTGTCAACGTAGTTCTATAACACCGAGCTGTCTTCAATACGGGCAGCATCGGGCACGCCGCGCATTAACAAAATCAAACGGTTTACGCCATCGCTAGCCAGTTGCCTGCGGGCGTC
>JALQUZ010000035.1 GCA_023263695.1 Ilumatobacteraceae bacterium | reverse complement strand
TTCCACTCGGCCACGGAAAGTTCCGCTGCTCGCTGCCAGTGTTGAGTTGCATCGGCGATATTGACAACAGAAAATGTCTGTAGCTGTGGCGGAGCCGTGAAAGCACCGCTGTCGTTGCAAGGGAAGTCAATTACTTCAATGACTGCATCAAGATTGATGGGTCCGTAAATATGCGGGAACAGTGGTTCGTGGGGAAGTGCAGGTGAACCGTCAATATGTACTGGTGGTTCAAACTTCAACTCGCTTACAAGTTTTGCGGGGTCAATGTTTAATAACACCATGTTGTGTGCACTGGGGTAGTACTTGTTGGCAACGTCAACCATTTGATGTTCGGTTGAACAGTGGGCAAAGCCTTCATTCGCAACAGAAGGAGCCACAAGTTGTCCAAGTGCTTGAGCCTCGGCCCAACTTTCGCGCGACAACAAATGCAAAATCACGTAGGAACAATTTTTGTTCGTGCTTCATAGGTGAGTGCAGCAATGACAATCATGATGCCAAACCATGCAAGTGCTGTGGGTCGTTCGTCTAATACGACAGCTCCAAGAATTGTTGCCACAACAGGTTCGGCCAATGTGATCATGGTGGTTTCGCGAGCTTCAAGATTTTTCAATCCACTTGCGTACGCCCAGTAAGCAAGCGCAACGGTGATGATTCCAAGCCACAACCCAAGCGAAATTCCGCCAGCGGTAAAAATCCATTTGGTGTTCACAAATAACAGCGTTGGAGCCAACATGACTGCCGCAATTCCGAAAACACGTGACATGGCAACATCGCTCGCAACACCAGATTCAACAATGCGTTTACTGGCGAGCGCGAAGAGCGCATAACCCAAACCCGCGCCAAGTGCATACAAAATTCCCGCAACTGAAACATTCGCGTCGCTTCCCGACAACACAATGAGTGACATTCCGGTAATGGCTGCAGCGGTTGCCATCATCCATTTACGAGTTGGAAGTGAGCGAAACAAAACTGCCGATAACGCCCCGGTCAGAATTGGGGCAGAACCAAGCGCTACCACAGTGCCAACGGCAACTCCGGTTTCATGAACGGCAGCGAAGAATGTTGCCCCGTACATTGCCTGGCCAAATCCGGCGATGATCCATATATATAGAGGCAGTGAAGAAGAGGTGACTGGTGGCTTACGGACAAACGAAGTGATGGCAAGTAATGCAATCGCGCCAACAATAAACCGGATGGCGGCAACTCCGAGCGACGTGGCGCTGTCTGGACCAAGTGCGCGAGATGTGCCGGTTGTGGCAAAACAGATTGCCGCAAATAGCACCAGCAGTCGTGAACGCACGCCTAAACGGTAGTTGGACGGGCGGTAGATTTGAGTAAGCAGATTGCTCCCGTAGCTCAGATGGATAGAGCGGCGGACTTCTAATCCGTAGGTCGTAGGTTCGATTCCTACCGGGGGCGCAAATGCAAAAACAGGCGTAAATATCGCGCGCATTGTGGGTTGGGGGCTCTGAACGCCTATCCTTTCGGGGTCAGTCTGTAGAGAGGTCGCTTCTGTGAAATTCAATAAAGGTGACACCGTCATTTACCCCCAGCACGGTGCATGCATTGTCCATGGCATTAAGCGCATGAAGGCATTTGGCTCCGTGCAGGAGTACCTCATTTTGAAGACCGTCATCAACGAAATGACCCTCTCAGTGCCAACAGCAATGGCGAACCAAGTTGGTGTGCGCCCGCCGGTATCGAAGTCTGAACTTGAAGACTTGCGCTCAGTGTTGTCGAAAGCCGACCCACGTGTTCCTGCTAACTGGTCGCGTCGATTTAAGAACCACCAAGAGAAGTTGAAGAGCGGTGACGTCTATCAGGTTGCCGAAGTGGTACGTAACTTGGCCGCTCGTGACCGCGACAGTGCATTGTCGGCTGCAGAAAAAACCATGTACGACCGCGCGCGCATCAACTTGATCTCCGAAATTTCACCAGCTCTGAAAGTTTCAACTGATGCAGCAGAAGTGTGGCTAGATGCAGCACTAGAGCAAGGTGTATTGAAGCCTTCAAAGGGCGCCAAGATTGTGAAGCAGATTCCTAAGGATGACGCCAAGCCAGTCGCAAAAGCAGCATCTAAGGAAGCGGCAAAACCCGTTGCGAAAACTGCAAAGGTAGCGAAAGTAGCCAAAGTTGCGAAAGCTCCCGCTAAGGCCGTAGCGAAAAAGAAGTAGTCGTGGCAAACGTTGGCTACGTCGGTTTAGGGATTATGGGTGGGCCAATGGCTCGCCATCTTGCAAAAGCCGGACACAACGTTGTGGTGTACAACCGCACAACGCAAAAAGCAGATACTTGGGTTTCTGAACACGGCGGGTCACGCGTACTAACACCACGTGAAGTTGCCCAGCACAGCGATGTCGTGTTTATGTGCGTTGGCAACGACAACGATGTGCGCTCGGTGGTATTTGGCGATGATGGTGTACTTGCTGGCTTGAAATCAGGTTCAGTGCTGGTTGATCACACCACAGCTTCGGCAACTCTTGCACGTGAACTTGCTGACGCATGCGATGCCGTTGGTGCAGGGTTTGTTGATGCTCCGGTTTCTGGTGGTCAAGCAGGCGCCGAAAACGGTCAGCTCACGGTGATGTGTGGAAGCAATGATCAAGCATCATTCGATCGTGTGAGCCCAATTATTGACGCGTATGCAAAGCGTTGCCAGTTGTTGGGCAAAGCAGGCTCTGGTCAGTTGGCAAAGATGGTGAATCAAATTTGCATCGCTGGCATTGCGCAAGGTTTGTCTGAGGCATTGAACTTTGCCATGCGCGCTGGCTTAAACCCAGACGATGTTGTTGACGTCATTTCCAAAGGTGCTGCACAGTCGTGGCAAATGGAAAACCGTGCAAAGACCATGGTTCGTGACGAATTTGAATTTGGTTTTGCTGTGGAATGGATGCGCAAAGACTTGGCTATTTGTTTTGACGAAGCCAAGCGCAATGGCGCACAATTGCCGATGACCGAAATGGTCGACAAGTTTTACGAAGAGGTAGTTGCCATGGGCGGCAAACGCTGGGACACCAGCAGTTTGATTGCTCGTCTTACGAAAGACTGAGTTGCAGCTGGTTTACGCCTCGAATGGTGAGGCGATCACGCCATGAAGGCGTGCCAACAATGTCCATGTTCGGGAAGCGTTTAAACAGGGTTCCAACGGCAACTTCGGTTTCTAGTTTGGCAAGTGCCGAACCCAAGCAATAGTGAATGCCCGATGCGAATGCCATATGGCGATGCGAATTCGGGCGGTCAAGGCGCAATGCGTGTGGAGAATCAAAGACCGTTGGGTCGTGGTTTGCAGCGCCAAGTGAGGTGAGCACCACGGTTCCAGGCTCAATGGTGAAAGTGTTGCCGTGTGCCTCGTACTGCACTGGCTTTAAGGGAATGCGCACCGTATGTTGTACCGGACCGTCATAGCGCAACAACTCATCGATGGCTTGCGAGTTGAGCCCGTGTTGATGAACGATTGCAGCTTGGTCAGGGTGGCGAAGCAAGGCAAGAGTTGAATTGCCAATCAAGTTCACTGTGGTTTCGTGTCCTGCAATGTAGAGCAATACAAGAAACGCCATCAGCTCATCGGTGGTCATTTTGTCACCGGCTTCTTCTGCGGTAATCAAACTCGACAACATGTCATCACTCAAGTTTTTACGACGCTCTTCGATGATTGACGTGAGATAGGGGACAAGCTGTGCGACTGCCGCATCGGATTGCGAGAGTTCTTCATCGGTTGCTGTTGGCTCAAGCGAATTGGTAATAATTTGTGACCATTCGCGCATTTCTTCGGCGCGCTCAGTAGGCATGTCGAGCAAATCAGAAATCACCTGAAATGGAACGGGGAATGCAAGATCGTCAATCAATTCAATTGATCCACGTTCGTGTGCTGCATCGAGAATGGAATTGACCAACTGCTCAATTCGACTGCGGAGTTTTTCCATGGCGCTTGGCGTAAATGACTTCGACACAATACGACGTAAACGAGTGTGGTCTGGAGGGTCGAGGTTCAGAATTGACTTTGTGCGCTCGCGTTGCATGTCGCGCCTGCGCTGACGCGATGCAGATGTAGCTTGCGTCGAATACTTTTCGATGTCCCTGCTGAAGTCTGCGCTCTTGAGTGTTGTCGATACATCGTCGTACCGCGTGAGCACCACCATGCCGAACTCGGTGGTGTGTACAGGCTCGTGAGTGCGCAGAGAATCGTAAAACGGGTACGGGTGCGCCCGAAACTCTGGGTTAAACGGATTGAATTCGGGTTTGCTCACGCACTTAGCCAGTGAATGGGTCTTTATGTACGTACTGAGTAATGGGGAAGCCCGATGAAACCACCCATTGTGAGCCGTTGATGCGCTCGGTAAGAGCTCGCATTGCCAAGTCGCCAGCAATTTCAACTGGCATCACGCCAAGACTGAAGACCGCAGCGAACTCGCGAGCTTGTTCGCTAACAAGTGGTGTGTCAAGAAAGCCTGGGCACAAAGCACTGATACATACACCATGTGGCTCAAGTGCCGGACCCATGCTCTTCACGAAACCAACCATTGCATGCTTGGTCAGACCATAAATAGGGTCTGGCGCAATTGGGATAATTCCCGCGAGCGATGCCGTGACCAAAATGTGTCCACTCTTGCGGGCAACCATGTGTGGAACTATTCCACGTGCACCAAACACCACGCCGTCTACGTTGATGCTCATAATGCGGTAGTACGCATCGTTGTCCACGCGCTCAAGTGGGTACGTGGCTGGGTCGCCGATCACGTTTTGATGCGTAGAAACTCCAGCGTTTAGGCACACAATGTCGAAATTGTTGTCTTTTTTGTACAACTCATCCCAAGCCTGCGAATTCGTTACGTCAAGATGTACGTATTCGCCGCCAACTTCGGCTGCTACTTGTTTCCCAAGTGTGTCGTTTACGTCGGCAAGTACGACCGTCGCCCCTTCTTTGGTGAAGCGGCGCGCCATTTCGGCACCAATTCCGCTAGCTCCACCAGTAATGAATGCGCGTTGTCCAGTGAGTTGACCCATGGTGTTCTACTTTCCTTGTGCTGCTGCGGCAAAGACGTCGAGCAGTTTGTCTATTTGTTGATCGGTAATGACGAATGGTGGGCAAAATGCGTTGGTATCAGTGTTGATTGAGCGCGCAATGACTCCCCGCTGAATCATGGTGTCACGAATGGTGACACAGTTTTGGTCTGGCTTTAAACCCGCAGCCCATATTGCTCCAGCACCGCGAACGGAATCTATGATGCCGTCTGCTACAAGCGAGAGCAGTCCTGCGCTCAATCGTTTGCCAACATGTTTGGCACGCTCAATTAGTCCGTCGCGTTCGATGATTTCCAGATTCTTCAATGCTGCGGCGCACACAGCAGAGTGACCCGAGTAGGTGTAGCCATGTCGCAAAAAGAAATCGGGGTCGCGTTCTAGTGCGTTTAGTGCTGTGCGACCAACAAATACTCCACCAAGTGGTTGGTAACCGGATGTGACGCCTTTGGCGAAACACAACATGTCGGGAATAACGTTGTAATAGTTTGCTGCGAACCAAGTGCCAAGTCGACCAAAACCAGTAATCACTTCGTCAAAAATGAGAAGCGCACCGTATTGATCGCATAACTTTCGTGCACCTTCCAAGTATCCGTCTGCCGGCGGGTACACGCCACCAGCGCCTTGCAATGGTTCGGTGATGATTGCAGCAACGCGTGCACCGTTGTCTTTCATGAACGATGCAAGGTCTTCAATGTTGTCGCTGTCTACTTGCACTACTTCCGGAAGCAGTTGGCCGTAACCAATTTTGTTCAGCGGCAAACCTTGCGCACTGGTGCCGCCGTAGTTGGTGCCGTGGTAGCCGCGGTTGCGCGAAATGATGATCGTTTTTTCTGGATGTCCTGCTTGCACATGGGCAACGCGTGCAAGTTTCATCGCGGAGTCAATTGCTTCTGAGCCACTGCCACACAGAAACACTCGTGAATCGGGGAGAGGCGAGAGTGTTACTAACTTTGCAGCCAGTTGTTCGGCCTTCTCGTTCGTAAACGGATCAAAAATTGAGTAGGTCTCGAGCGTGCGAATTTGTTCCGCAACGGCGTCTGCAATTTCAGCATTGCCGTGACCAACTTGGCTGTACCAAAGACTGCCAATGGCGTCGATGTATTCGTTTCCGTTGTCGTCCCACAGCAAGGCTCCGCTGCCGCGCACCATACGAATGAAATCGGTCTTAGTGGGCTTGGCAAAGGCGTGAAGGAGGGGCTCGGCCATGGAGATGACGCTAGTTCGCCTAACCTAGAGCCGTTATGAAGGGCCTCATTCTTTCGGGCGGCGCGGGCACGCGCCTAAGGCCCATTACCCACACCAGCGCCAAACAACTGGTGCCCATTGCCAACAAGCCAATTTTGTTCTACGGCATTGAAGCCATGGCTAAGGCTGGCATTCACGAGATTGGCATCATTATTGGCGAGACGGGCAAAGAGATCCGTGCGGCAGTAGGCGACGGCTCACAGTTTGGTGTGAAGGTCACCTACATTCCCCAAGACGCGCCACTTGGGCTAGCGCACTGCGTTCTCATTGCGCACGACTTCTTGGGTGATGACGATTTTGTGATGTACCTGGGCGACAACATGCTTGAACAGGGTCTGAATGAATTTGTAGATGAATTCGAAGCTGCACGCAAAACGGGTGGATCAAATGCTCCAACTGCACAAATTTTGCTCTGCCATGTTGACGACCCGCGACAGTTTGGTGTTGCAGAAGTGACGGCAGAAGGTCACGTTGTGCGATTGGTGGAAAAACCACAGAACCCACCGTCAGACCTCGCGCTCGTTGGCGTGTATCTGTTTGACAAAACCATTAACGAAGCTGTGCGCGCAATTAAACCGTCGCCTCGTGGCGAGTTGGAAATTACCGACGCCATTCAGTGGATTGTTGAACAGGGCTTTGTGGTGAATCACAAGGTGCTTGAAGGCTGGTGGATCGACACCGGAAAGAAAGACCCGTTGCTCGAATGCAATCGCTTGGTTCTTGAAGTGTTGGAGCCGCGGAATGAAGGCGATGTTGACGCCGCGTCACAAATTGAAGGTCGTGTGATTATCGAAATAGGTGCCGTAGTTCGCAATTCGCGAATTCGCGGGCCGGTAGTGATTGGTGCAGGGTCAGTTATTGATCACGCATACATCGGGCCGTACACATCACTTGGTCGCAATTGCAAGGTTGAACATTCCGAAATGGAACACAGCGTGGTGCTGGATGGCTCCAGCATTGTTGGCATAGAGCGCCTGACTGATTCGCTCATTGGTCGCGATGTACAAGTAACTCGTTCAGAGCAAAAGCCACGCGCGCTTCGCCTCATGTTGGGCGACGACTCGAAAGTAGAACTTGAGTAATGGCTGTCATTACTGAATCAACCGTGATCAAAGACGTGCAGATTGTTGAGCCTGCCATATTCAAAGACGAGCGTGGCTTCTTTATCGAAACGTATCGTCGCCAGTGGTTTCCACTTGGCCGCGAAATGATTCAAGGCAATCGCGGCGACCGCCAGGCAGGTTGTGTTGTTGGATTGCACTATCACCTGCATCAAAGTGACTACTGGTATGTACCGTACGGTTCGTGCCGTGTGGTGTTGCACGATTTGCGCACGGGTTCGCCAACCGATGGCGCAACTCAGGTAATTGATTTGGGCACACAATCAGACGGATCGCACGATCACCGCGGCATTTTTATTCCGCCAGGCGTTGCGCACGGTTTTGCATCTCTGACCGACATGACCATCACTTATTTGGTGGATGGTTATTACAACCCGGCCGACGAACGTGGCCTTGCGTACAACGATCCGGCAGTAAAAGCTGATTGGGGCTTTACAAACCCAATTTTGAGTAAGCGCGATCAAGAGAACCCGACTCGCGACAACATTGACCCGCAGTTTCAGCCGCACTTTTCACTGAGGACTTGATTCAACGCATGAAGATTTTTGTTACTGGCGGTGCTGGCTTTATTGGTTCAAACTACGTGCGCTGGGTGCTTGCAAACACCGACCATGAAGTAACCGTGTTTGACGCGCTGACATACGCAGGCAACCTGTCGACATTGAAAGATGTTGACGACAACAAGCGTTATTCATTCGTGAAGGGCAACATTTGCCAGCCAAGCGATGTTGACGCCGCAATGCGTGGCCACGATGCCGTCGTGCACTTTGCTGCCGAAAGCCACGTAGACCGTTCTATTGAAGGCAGCGAAGACTTTATTTTGACGAATTGCTTTGGCACCAACGTGATCATGGACGCAGCACGTCGTTTAGACATGCAACGGGTGGTGCACATTGGTACCGATGAGGTGTACGGCTCGGTTGAAGTCGGCTCATCGAAAGAAACCGATGGTCTTGAGCCACGCTCGCCGTATTCGGCTAGCAAGGCGGGGAGTGACCTGATTGCCTTGTCGTATTTCGCAACACATGGACTGCCGGTAACCGTTACTCGTTGTACCAATAACTTTGGTCCGTACCAGTACCCAGAGAAAGCGATTCCGTTGTTCACCACCAACTTGCTCGATGGCAAGAAAATCCCGTTGTACGGCGATGGCTTGAACGAGCGCGACTGGTTATACGTAGACGATCATTGCACTGGTGTGCATTTAGTTCTAGAAAAAGGCAATGTCGGCGAGATCTACAACATCGGTGCCGGTAATGAAACCGCAAACCGCGTGTTAGTAGACAAGTTGCTTGCACTTCATGGCAAAGACGAATCAAGTGTGCAATACGTTGAAGACCGAAAGGGCCACGACCGCAGGTACTCGGTAGACATTGCCAAGATCACCAAGTTGGGTTGGAAGCGTGAACGCTCTCTCGATGAAGCTCTTGAGCAAACTGTGAAGTGGTACCGCGATAACCGCTGGTGGTGGGAGCCTCTCAAGGGCAAAAAGTAATGAAGCTGTTTGTCACCGGAGCAGGTGGCCAGCTTGGACATGAACTTGTCGATGCCATTTGCGCAGCCGGTCACGAAGCTATTGCCACCACACACGCACAACTGGATATCACCGATGAAGAAGCAGTGCGCAATGCGATTAGCTCAGCACAACCGGATGTCGTCATTCATGCGGCTGCGTGGACAGCGGTGGATGCATGTGAAGCCGACGTTGCTAAAGCCATGAATGTAAATGGAACCGCTCCAAAATATGTTGCAGATGCTGCACACGCAGTTGGCGCGCGAGTGGTGTACATCAGTACTGACTACGTGTTTGATGGCAACAAGCCAACGCCGTACAACGAAGACGACGCACCTAACCCACAAAGCGCGTATGGCGCTTCAAAACTTGCGGGCGAGCGTGCAATGGGTGCAGACGATGCGATCGTGCGCATTTCGTGGGTGTGTGGTTTCCATGGTGCAAACATGGTGAAGACCATTTTGAAACTCGGTGCAACCATGCCTGAGTTGAAATTTGTTGATGATCAAATTGGTAACCCCACATTTGCCGACGATGCAGCAAAAGCAATTGTGCACATAGCAACAAGTGGGTTTGGCGGCATTTGGCATGTGACGAACCAGGGTGTGGTCAGTTGGTATGAGTTTGCGCGTGAGGTACTCCTAACTGCCGGCATGGATGCAACGAAAGTGAAACCAATTTCAACACGTGACTTACAACCGCCTCGTCCTGCACAGCGTCCGGCTAACTCGGTATTGCATAACGGACGGATGATTGCAGAAGGATTTGCATTGTTGCCCGATTTCCGTGAGCCTCTTGCGCGATTGGTGCGACGGCTTATTGCCGAAACAGGCGAGTAAGGTTGACATATGAATGACCTCACGCTGATCGCCGAACTCGAACCAGTTGCGGCGAAATTGCTTGAGCGTCACATGGGTGTTGCCAAGGAATGGTTTCCGCATGAAATGGTGCCGTACAGCCGTGGCAAAGATTTTGATCCGAATCACCAGTGGGTTCCAGAAGACGCCGACTTCGGCGACGCAGGAAGCGACATTGACGAAGCGGTTCGTGGTGCGTTGTACCTGAACTTATTGACTGAAGACAACTTGCCGTATTACTTCCGCGATATTGATCGTTTGTTTGGCAGTGACACCGCATTTGGCGAATGGGCTCGCAACTGGACGGCAGAAGAGGGTCGCCACAGCATTGTGATGCGTGATTACTTTACGGTGACGCGTGCAGTTGACCCCGTGCAGCTTGAGCGGGCTCGAATGATTCAGGTTCGTTCGGGGCAGGTTCCAGCACCGCTCGATGCCTTTGAGGCGTTGTCCTATGTGAGTATGCAAGAACTTGCCACGCGTATTTCGCATCGCAATACCGGAAAGTTTATGACCGACCCAATTGGCACCGACATCATGTCGCGCGTGGGAAACGACGAGAATTTGCATTACTTGTTTTATCGCGATCTCACCGCTGCAGCGCTTGAATTGGACCCGTCATCGACAGTGCTTGGAATTGACCGCGCAGTCAGCACGTTTGCAATGCCTGGTCTAGGAATTCCCGACTTCGATCGCATTTCAAAAGCCGTTGCCAAAGTTGGTATTTACGACTTGCTCATTCATCACGACCAAATTCTTGAGCCGTGCATTCGGCGTCACTGGAAGTTGGAAGAAGTGACTGGCCTGAGCGATGAGGCTGAGCGCGCTCGAGAGAACATCTTTAAGCAGATGGCCCGCACGCAAAAAGTGGGCAAGCGCCTTGCTGGCGACCGCGTAGACGCCTAAAACGCACCCCAAACTTTCTTCGCTTGACTCCGCCGCAAATCACTGGTGGACTATTCGCATGGCTAATGCAACTTTCACCAGCATGGATGTGTCGACAAAAGAAGAGTGGCTAAATATTGGCGCGGAGACTGCGAAAAATCAGCCACGCGTTGCCGAAGGAATTTTGAACATGTTGCGCGGCATGGACACGATTATTGATGGTTTTGTTACCGATCAGCTAACGCACGCATTGCAAACTGCCACCATGGCGGAGCGTGCTGGAGCAGACGATGAAGTGGTGGTGGCTGCGTTGTGTCACGACATTGGCAAAGCCATCAGCGTGCCAAACCATCCGGCTATTGCAGCTGCAATTTTGAAGCCCTATGTTCGTCCAGAAGTGCACTTCATGATTGAGGCACATCAAGATTTTCAGGGCAAGCACTATTACGGTCACTTCGGAATGAACCCTGATGCTCGGAAGAAGTATGAAGGACACCCTGCATACGATTTGGCAGCGAAGTTTGCCGATGAATGGGATCAGAAGGCATTTGACCCGAACTACGACACGTTGCCTCTTGAGCACTTCGAAGATCGTGTACGTGCGGTGTTCGCCAAAGCAAAGTTTGTTGCGGCCGACTAAATGACGCGCAGCATTTCGCTGCCGATGTATGACTTTCCAGAAGTTCACTCTTCGACGAAGGCGATACTTGATGCGCTGAGCGAAGCATTCACCAAACTTGGCGATGCATCGCAATCTGCATTTCCCGAGAGTTCAATTCACGCCGATTTGATGCGGATGTGGAAAGACGACTCAACGTTGTTTAGTCAGTCGTGTGGGTTGCCATTTGTGGAAGAACTACATGATTACGTAGACATTGTGGCCACGCTGAAATGGTCGGGCATTAGCGATGAACGCGGTTGGTATCAAACAGTCATTGTTGCTCGAGAAGAGCTTCGCGTTGCATCACTTGGCGACGTTGGTGGCCTGCAACCGGTCATCACCAATACCCAAAGTTTGAGTGGGTGGTGCAGCCTTGGCATTGCGTTGAGCGATGTAGGTGCTGATGCCTCGTATGTGTTGCCTTATGTTGAAAGCGAAGGCCACGCCAAGAGCTTGCAGTTTCTACAAGACAAGCGTGCCGACTTTGCATCGATCGACCCAGGCACCTTTCAGTTGCTGCAACGACATCGTCCATCGTTAACACGTGGTTTGCGAGTCATCGGGAACGGACCACTTGTACCTGCCACGCCATTGCACGTGTCAAAGGTGCGAACTGCAGAGTTCGGCACATTGCAAAATGCGGTGCTTGAAGTATTTTCACGTCCCGAACTGGCTGGTGCGCGTGACGTAATTGGCATTGATGGTGCAGTGGCAATGAGCGCAAGTGACTATTCGCTCATACCTGCGCTGGTTGCTCGGGCGAATGCCGTATTGCCTCGGCGGTAGGCAATAGACGAGACTAGAAGTCTTATGTCCGGACCACGCCCTGTAGTTGCCCCTCGCGGAACCGAATTGTCTTGTGCCAACTGGCAGATCGAGGCTCCGTATCGAATGTTGCAAAACAACCTTGACCCCGAAGTTGCAGAGCGACCAGATGATTTAGTGGTGTACGGCGGAACGGGACGAGCGGCACGCAGTTGGGATGCATACGACGCCATGTTGCGCACGATGCGCACGATGAAGCCAGATGAAACCATGTTGGTGCAGTCGGGCAAACCTGTAGGAGTGTTTCGCACGCACGAATGGGCGCCGCGCGTGTTGCTGGCGAACTCCAACTTGGTTGGTGACTGGGCAACATGGGACGAGTTCCGTCGCCTCGAACATATGGGCCTCACCATGTATGGCCAGATGACCGCAGGCTCCTGGATTTACATTGGCACTCAAGGAATTTTGCAGGGTACATACGAATGCTTCGCTGAAATTGCGCGACGCAAATTTAATGGCACTCTTGCAGGAACCATAACGTTGACCGCTGGTCTTGGTGGAATGGGTGGAGCACAACCTCTTGCTGTCACGATGAACGACGGTGTTGCACTGTGCATCGACGTTGATGCATGGCGCGTAAATCGTCGAGTTGAAACCCGTTACCTTGACGAAGTTGCAGACTCGCTTGAAGATGCAGTTGCACGTTGCGAAAAAGCAAAAGCAGAAAAGCGCAGACTTTCAGTTGGTGTTGTTGGTAATGCCGCCGACATGTTTCCGAAGTTGTTGCAAATGGGTTTCGCTGCCGACATCGTGACCGACCAAACCAGCGCGCATGACCCGTTGTCGTACATGCCGAACGACTTAAGCGAAGATGCCGCGCAAGAAATGTTGAAGAAGAACCCGGAAGAGTTCATTCGTCGTTCGCGGGCTGCAATGGCTGCACACTGTCAGGCAATGGTGGGATTCATGGATGCAGGCGCCGAAGTGTTTGACTATGGCAACTCGTTGCGTCGTGAAGCGCAACTTGGTGGATACGACCGCGCATTCGATTACCCAGGTTTCTTACCTGCATACATTCGCCCGTTGTTTTGCGAAGGTCGCGGGCCATTCCGTTGGGTTGCGCTTTCTGGAGACCCTGAAGACATTGCTGCAACCGATAGAGCAGTGCTTGAGGAATTCCCCGATGACGACGGCCTGCACAAGTGGATGCGCTTAGCCAAAGAGCGCGTTGCGTTTCAGGGTCTTCCCGCACGTATCTGCTGGTTGGGTTATGGCGAGCGTCATCGCCTTGGGCTTCGCTTCAACGAAATGGTGCGCAAGGGCCAGCTGAAGGCTCCAATCGTGATTGGTCGCGATCACTTGGACTCTGGTTCCGTTGCTTCGCCTTATCGCGAGACCGAAGCCATGATCGACGGCTCTGATGCCATTGCCGACTGGCCGCTGCTGAATGCCTTGGTAAATACGGCAGCAGGCGCAACGTGGGTCAGCATTCATCACGGCGGAGGTGTGGGCATTGGGCGCAGTATTCATGCGGGCATGGTGGCCGTTGCCGATGGAACTGATTTGGCAGCCGAGAAGCTGTCTCGCGTGCTGCTTTCCGACCCAGGTATGGGCGTTATTCGTCACGCTGATGCTGGGTATCAGCGCGCAATTGATGTTGCCGACGAGCGCGGTGTGCGCTTGCCAATGCGAGAGAGTTAAACCGAACTGATGACCACCTATTTCGCACAGTGGGCTTGGCGTGGTGCCGAGCATGCTGTTGCCAACGTTCGCATCAGCGTGTCGAACGGCGTCATTAGCGAAGTTGAGGACAGCGCCACAAAGCAAGACGGCGATGTGGCTATTGCAGGTGTGGTGATGCCAGGACTCGTGAATGCACATAGTCATGCATTCCATCGCGCACTTCGTGGTCGCACACATGGTGGCACTGGCGACTTTTGGTCATGGCGTACGCCGATGTATGAAATTGCAAATCGCTTAACACCAGATTCGTATCGCGAGCTTGCCACTATGACGTTCGCCGAAATGGCCCTGTCGGGAATTACGGGAGTGGGCGAGTTTCATTACATTCACCACAACACCGATGGCACAAAATATAAGAACCCAAACGAAATGGGTCTTGCAATGGTGCAGGCTGCGCAAAGCGCAGGAATTCGCATTGCATTGCTCGATGTTGCGTACTTGCATGCAGCGCTTGACAAAGCAGAACCGCTTGCTGAACAGAGGCGTTTCTCGGACGGCAATATTGACGCCTGGCTCGACCGAGTTGATGCACTTGGTGAAGGCGGCGACGGTTGGACTGTCGGCATGGCTCCGCACAGTGTGCGCGCAGTGCACCCACGTGAACTTGAAGAAGTGGTGGCAAATCGTCACGGCAAAGTGGTGCACCTGCATGTTTCCGAACAGCCGGCAGAAAATGCTGCTTGTATTGCAGCAACGGGCATGACTCCAACGCAAGTGTTGGACAATGTTGGGTTACTTGGCCCGCACATGACCGCAGTACACGCAACGCACCTCACCGATACCGACATTGCATTGCTGGGAAGTT
>JALQUZ010000034.1 GCA_023263695.1 Ilumatobacteraceae bacterium | reverse complement strand
TCACCTCGATCAAAACCGGCTGCGATCACCGTGATCTTTACTTCGTCATCAAGCTCGTCGTCGATTACTGAACCAAAGATGATGTTTGCGTCTGGGTGTGCAACTGCGTGAATGATTTCTGATGCAGTGTTCACTTCGAACAAACCGAGGTCTGAAGGACCAGCGATATTCAACAAGATTCCGCGAGCACCTTCAACCGACGACTCCAGCAACGGCGAATTGATTGCAGCGTTCGCTGCAACCGTTGCACGATTGTCTCCGGTTCCGCGACCAATACCCATCAGCGACGTTCCGGCATTCTTCAAAATCATTTTCACGTCAGCGAAGTCGGTGTTGATGAGACCTGGGGTCATGATCAAACCCGTGATTCCAACCACTCCGTCAAGCAGAACCTGGTCTGCTGTTGCGAACGCAGCCAACAAACTGGTCTTGTCGCTTGAAATGGTGAGCAGGCGCTCGTTTGGAATAACAATCAGCGTGTCTACTTTTTCGCGAAGCTTGGAAATTCCTGCTTCTGCTTGCAACGCACGACGACGACCTTCAAAATTGAAAGGACGCGTGACGATGCCAACCGTGAGCGCTCCTGCTGCACGGGAAATTTCTGCGATTACTGGAGCGGCGCCCGTACCTGTTCCACCACCTTCACCTGCAGTGATGAACACCATGTCTGCGCCAGCAACGAGCTCTTCAATTTCTGCGCGACTTGACTCTGCTGCTTCACGACCAACTTCAGGATCGCTACCCGCACCAAGACCACGAGTGAATTCACGTCCGATGTCGATCTTCACTTCTGCGTCGCTCATCATGAGCGCCTGTGCGTCAGTGTTAATCGCAATGAACTCAACGCCCTTCATTCCGGAGTCGATCATGCGTTGAACAGCGTTAATACCGCCGCCGCCCACGCCAATCACTTTGATCACTGCAAGAAAGTTGTGCGGTGCTCCAGCCATTTTGTTCATGCCTCCGTTAGCGATTACTTGATATATGCGAAACGCCCTACATGACGTCGCTCACGAGGCTAGTTGACCAACACTCCCCATATGGGAAGCCTCACTTCAGGGGTCGTCTTACGGCGAGGACACCACAGGGGTACCCGACGACACATCGATACCCGCGATCTGATTAATGTCCTGACGGCGAAGGATGACCACAACATTGACGAGCTTGTTTCGCAGGTCAATGGGTTCGCCAAACTTCACCACTGCGCCAGTCAACAGGGTCATCGTCACCTGATTTGGCCCATTTACGCCCATGTTTTTTACGACTGGGCGAATTTCATCGGGTAGCGACATGGCTAATTGCGCCGCTGCCGTATAGGACTCGGACGCCATCGCACCAGCAATCAAGTTGGGACCAATGCCATCAATAAGCATGTACTCCGTTGGGCGACCATTCACCACGGCAAGCACTCGCCCATCCTGGTCAATCACTCTGCCCTGGTTGTCTACACCGAGGAACCACGCAACGGGTACACGCTCATTAATTTCGATAACAGCACGCCCAGGCAAATACGTCTTTATTCTCGCCGACTCAATCCATGGATCGGTCTCTAACAATTTCTGTGCAGCATTAGTGTCAACGGTGAGCACCGACTTACCGCGCAAACTCTTCGAAACCGTTTCGATCAACGTGGAGTTTGCGTATTTCACGCCTTCAATATCGATATTGCGAACGGCAACAATTGGCGATGCAAGCACAATGAGCACGAAGACCACTACAGCAACGAGCGAACCACCAGCTACGAGCAACTGCTTTCGCGGATTAACTCCGCGCAGGTTGACCAACTGTTTTGCTCCGTTCAAGAATCGACGTAGTGGCGAAATTTCAGTCCATGAGGTGCCATCAATAATGACCCCACCACTTGCACTGCTATCAGCATCGTCTAGACCACCGGACATGAGTTCGTCGTCAAAAATGGCTACACGAGTAGATGTTGGAGCTCGATGCACGCTTTGCGACATGGTGTCTGCCGGAAAGTCGTCATCGGTCACGATTCGCAAATCATCGTCGACAATTACCACGCGCTCTGCAGGTTGAATAGGAATAATCGTTGCGTCACGTGTAATGTCGCGAGTCGAGTCGCGGCCAAAGGCCTCTCGCAATTCATCAAGCACTTCTTCAGACACATCCGCATCAACAATTCGAATTACTTCACCATTCAGCACCGATGTGGGAATCGTTCCATCGGTTGTTTCGTTTGCTGTGGAAGATTTTTCGAAGACCTGTTCAAGTCGAATGGTTGAAACACCTACTTCTGAATCTTTGTTGAGTAATTCGACAATTGCTGGGTCGGTCACATCTTCAAATCCAACAAGTCGAATCTCACTACGCAATACATATCCGCGTTCATCGCGCACTCGACGTCGAATCTCTGCCATCAGCGCAACAACATCGTGAGCGTTGCCATTTTCATCAGCCTGAATAAAGTTGGCATGCTTTTCCGAAACATGTGCCGAGCCAATGCGCATTCCGCGCATTCCGAGTTCGTCGATGACTTCGCCAGCCGACACCTTGCCCGGCTCAGGATTCACAAACACCGAGCCCGCATTCTGTCCACCTGGTTGATTTTCTCGTCGCCAGCGAACCACTTCCTGAAGTTCGGCCTCGGATGCTTCTTGCGACTTCGACCACTCGAGGTCGACCGTTGCACTGAGCACCACATGGTGGTCGTCAAGTGCAGAACCTCGAAAACGGAGTCCGAGATCTACTGCATTCACATGTGCTTCTAGACCCTTGCGCAAATGAAACATGCGAACCGAGGTGAGCGATGAAGCCATGTCGGAACCATGCCCTCCAGCGTTCATGCGCACAGCGCCACCAACCGAACCAGGAACTCCTACTCCCCACTCAAATCCTGTCAATCCGCGCGCAACACTTTGGCGAGCAGCAACAGGAAGTGCAACAGACCCACCGAATAAAGCAATCGGTTCAACTTCTGGGTCTTCATCACGATTCGGCAGGTCCACATAGTCTGCTAATCCGCCGATCGTTAATGCCAACCCTTGAAAACCAGAATCTGAGATCAGCAAGTTACTTCCACGACCAATCACCAATATGGGAAGTGCAACTTCTGCGAGCACTGCGCTTACCAAATACAAATCATCTAGTGAGGCAACGCTCATGTGTAGCGCAGCGGTGCCACCAACCTTGTACGTAGTGTATTGCGAAAGGTCTACATTTCGTTTTGCCTTTGCATTGAATAAGCCAAAAGCGTGATCAAGCGCTTCTTTCGTTGCTGGCCGACGAAGATGGTGTGGCGTGCTCACGATTCTCCACGCAATACTCGACGTGCAGCCATCACTTCGTCAGGAAGCGTTTCAATATCTCCACACCCCATAGAGATACAGATGTCCCCAGCTCGCAGCTCGGTAGCAAGGTGCTGAATCAATTCTGCACGCGTCGGTTTCCAAGCAATTGACGTTTGTGGGTTCGCCCGAACGATGGCATCGACGACAAGTTTGCCAGTTACTCCAGTGATTGGAGTTGTACCCGATGAATAAATATCGGTGATTACGACGTGATCGGCGTGCTTGAAACAGTCGGCATATGCATCTGACATGTGCTGCATGCGGTTATATCGATTGGGCTGAAACACGGCTACTACTCGTTTCCAAGTGTCTGTCGCGTCAGTGCAACTTGAAAGCACCGCAGAGATTTCTGTTGGTAGATGCGCATAATCATCCACAAACACCACTCCACCATCGGTTCCTCGTTGATCAAACCTTCGCGCTACTCCTGAGAATTCAGAGAGTGCGGTTGCACAAATATTGAAATTAATTCCAAGAAGCATGGACAGAGCAACAACTCCCAAAGCATTAGACACATTGTGTTCGCCCCGTAACTGCAACTGCACCCGTCCCAGCACAACCCCTGCATCACCCACAACTTCGTGACGAAGTACATCAAAGGTTGACCCACCTTCGAGAAACCTCACATTACGTGCCGTGAAGTGTGCCGGAGTATGAAGTGCATACGTAATGAGATCACGCGTCGCAGCGAGTTTTACGAGTGATGCATCGTCAACGCACACCACTTTGACTCCATCTACGCCATCAATAAATCTCGCAAAACTTTCCACCACATTGTCAAACGTTGCGAAATGATCAAGATGGTCGACGTCAATATTGGTGACAATTGCAGCCCCAAGTGGAAGTTGCTCGTGCGTTCCGTCGCTTTCATCAGCTTCAACAACTAAGTACTTACCGTTGCCCCACGACGCCCCACTACCCACGCCTCGAACTTCTCCGCCAATAATGAAACTCGGGGCCAATTGCGCTTCCCTCATGACCGACATCAGCATCGACGAAGTGGTCGTTTTGCCATGTGTTCCTGCGACTCCCACGGAAATTTTCTGTTTGCAAATTGCAGCCAGCATCTGAGCCCTAGTGAGCACGGATGCCCCAATATTGATCGCTTCTACCAACTCGATGTTCGTTGTGGGAATTGCGGTTGATGCAGTTACAGCATCGCACTGGTGGACAATACCTGCGTCATGGCCAATGTTGACAACAACTCCAATTGTGCGCAGTCGATCAATCGTCTCCGATTCTTTAATGTCGCTTCCAGAAACGCGGTGACCCATCTCGATGAGCACCTGAGCGATCGCACTCATACCAGGGCCGCCGACACCGACAACATGAATCCGTTGCGTCTTCGCTAAGTCGAGTTGCGCTGCAGGTGACATCATGAATGGGCCTTTGCTGCACTCTCGATAACAGCAGCAATCGAACTCTTGCGGTGTACTTCTCCAAGTTCTCTCGCTCGACGAGCTATGGCAGCCCTGCGATCATCATCGCGCAGCAGTTCGGTAACCAGTTGAGAAAATTCATGCGCAGCTAGCGCATCCTCTTCAAGTAGTACAGCGCCACCACGATCTGTAAGCCACTTGGCATTAACGAGTTGGTGGTTTTCGGCTGCGTCTTTCCACGGAACAATGACCGCGCACACTCCAACGGTCGACACCTCGGCAATAGTGCTCGCACCTGCCCTACACACCACAACGTCTGCAGCTGCATACATGGTGAGCATGTCGTTCGAATAGGCAATGCGCGAATATGCCAGCGACCCATTGGCGTGATGCATCGTGACCGGTAGTTGCACCGAATTCATGAAGCGCTCGCCAGCAATATGAACGATGCACGTGTGTTCAGTGCTGCGAAGGCTGTGCACTAATTGTTCGGTCGCAGAGTTCAACACGGCCGACCCAAGCGATCCACCCATCACCACTGCAACGCGAGCGTTTGCAGAAATTCCAAGCGACTCTCGTGCACTTTTCCGCAACGCTTGAACATCGGCTGTTCGCAAATTCCGACGTACGGGGGCGCCAGTTACTTTCGCATTTCGCAATTTGCTTGGTGCGTACGCCACAGCAGAAACCGCTGCATACCGAGACTGCAGAGAAGTTGCCAAGCCAGGTCGGCGGTCATACGAGCAGGTAACAACAGGAATACCCAACGACCGAGCAGCACGACATGTTGGAATACTGGCGTACCCACCAACCGATATGACCACCTGCGGTTTCAATTGCTTCAGCAACGTTCTTGCCGCAGCTAGTGCACTCAACATGGTGGGCACCATCAACATATTGCGTTTTATTTTGGAGAGGGTCACACCACGTTGCAATCCGTCAACCGAAAGAAACGTATGGGTCAATCCGATCGCAGGAATCATGGTTACCTCTGCACCACGGTTTGAACCCACATAATGCAGTGTCGACATGTCGTGCCCAGCATCAATGAGCAGCTCTGCGATTGCAATTGCGGGAACCACGTGCCCGCTGGTTCCGCCCCCAGTAATCACGGCAAAAGTAGTTGAAGCGGGGGCGACCATGACCTACTTCATATTACGCGCAACATTCAGCAACAGACCGACAGCCGCCATAGTCATAAACAGTGAAGATCCACCGTATGACATGAGTGGCAATGTGAGTCCGGTTACTGGCATTGCGCCGATAACGCCTCCGATATTGATGAGTGCTTGTACACAGAGCCATGTTGTGATTCCACCAGCAAGTAGTGCGCCGTAATGATCACGGGCACCTTTGGCAGCTTGCATGCCGAGAGACAACAACACAATGAATCCGCCGATGACACCCACGGTTCCAATGAGCCCAAATTCTTCGGCAATGATCGCAAAAATAAAGTCGCTATGCGCTAGAGGAACATAACCCCACTTACCTGTTCCCTGACCAACACCAACACCAGCGATTCCGCCATTAGCAATGCTCAAAACTGATTGCCACACTTGATAGGCCCAGTGACCTTTGTTTGCTTCAAGGTTTGCAAATGCAAAGAATCGATGTTGCAGACGCGAGCTGGATGCGATCAAAACAAGCGACACAGCGGTGAACACTCCGGTCATAGTCGCCATCCAACGAATTGGCGCACCTGCAATGAACAGAGTCGCCATCACGATGCACGTAAATACGATTGCAGCGCCAAGGTCTTTCTGAAACACCACGCACAATGACACGGTGATTGCCCACGCGAACATGACTGGTTTCAATGTGCGCTCCCAATTAGCCATTTCTGCGCGCCTACGCGACAACACGCTTGCGCAATACAACAACATGGTTACCTTCAACACCTCAGAAGGTTGGAATCGAATTGGTCCGAGTGCCACCCACGCGCGTGCGCCATTAATTTCCAAACCTAGTCCTGGTACCAGAGGCAAAACCATGAGTCCATACGAAGCCCACAGCGCATATTTGGCAATGCCATGCCACTGGTGATACGGCATGCGATAAGTGGTGATTCCTGCGAACAAGCCAAAGATTGCCCACATGAACTGCTTTTGGAACATTGCCCACGGCGAGCCACCTCTGTTCACTGCCTCAATGGATGTTGCAGACAGAACCATCATCAACCCAAACACCGTAAGCAGTGACGTGACAGCAAGAATTCCCCAAAACACTTTGCTTGGAGCAGCAGTGTTTAAGCGGCGCGTCGAACCAACACCCTTCTTATCAAGTACTGCGCGGCGACGTTGCGCCGGAGTCAGTGAAGTTGAAACGTTTGTTGCCACAGTGCCCTCCTAGCGATGGTTTCCTGATAGTTCGCGAACGCATTTCATGAAGTCATCACCACGTTCACCGTAGTTTGAGTACCAGTCGTAACTGGTGCATCCCGGCGACAAGACCACAACATCGCCACGTCGCGCAAGCTCCTGTGCTTGTGAAACTGCAGCGATCATGTTCTCGGCTTTCACAACAGTGCACACGCCACTGAAGGCTTGAGCAATTTCATCTGCAGCCATGCCAATAGCAACTACCGCCCTCATTCGATGTGGTTCACACGCCATTTGGGAAAGATCCAGGTCTTTGTTTTTCCCTCCAGCAATGAGCACAATGCTGTCAAATGCTCGCAGCGCAACGCTGGCAGCATGCGGACTGGTCGCTTTCGAATCGTTGAACCAGCGAACGCCGTCTATTTCGGCCACAAACTGAATTCGGTGAGGTGCATTCTCAAACTGTTCCAATGCATTCGCTACATGCTGAGCGCTCGCTAACCCGCTCTCCATACACACGGCGGCTGCGGCCAACGCATTAGTTACATCGTGCGGCAAAGAACGCTTCATGCGCGAAATGTCCATGATGGAACCACTCGGCCCGCATAATTCTTTTCCGACAACGCGATAGTCGCCATCAGTTGCACCGAATGTCACCACGCGAGCCGCGCTCGCACGCGCAACTGCCAAAATATTCACATCATCCACAGGAGCGACCGCGACATCCGTCGACGTGCAATTTGCCCACATCTTTGCTTTGGCATCAAAATATTTCTGATAGCTACTGTGCCAGTCCAAATGATCTGGTGCAATGTTCAACCAAGCCGAAGCCCGCGCACGAAATTGTTCCGTGTGTTCAAGTCGAAAACTCGAGCATTCAATGGCAAATGCCTGCGCATCGGTAGCAAGCGATTCAATAAGCGGTACTTCGGTGTTGCCTACAGCCTCGGATCGCAAACCTGCCGCACGCAGCATCGCATTTGCCATCAACGTCGTGGTCGTCTTGCCGTCTGTTCCGGTAATCGCCACCATCGGTCGGGGCTCATCACTGTGAAGAAGTTCAAAGCGATAAGCGATTTCAATTTCCGACTGAATGGAAACTCCATTTTCACGTGCGCTACGAATGACCCCGTGGTTTTCAGGTACACCCGGTGCTGGAGAAAGGACACCCACCGAACGCATCACGCGCTGCAACTCCCCATCGCCAGCAATGTCCACCACTCGTGCGCCAATTGACTCGGCGAACGATCGATGTTTGTCGCTTAATTTGTCGTCACCAACTACAACCTCAATGCCACGAGCACGAAGTGAAGTTGCTACCGCACGCCCCGCTACCGCCAACCCAAATACAAAGGTTGGTGAGGAGCTCTGGGTCATCGGGACACTTGATTGGTGAAGTCGGCAATGAAAATTGCAACTGCTGTTGCGACACAAATTCCTGAAATGATCCAGAAACGAATGATCACGGTGGTTTCTGGCCAACCGCTCAATTCAAAGTGGTGGTGAATCGGCGACATCTTGAGCAAACGCTTCTTCCTGCCCGAGGCTTTGAACACACCCATTTGCACCGCAACCGAACCGGCTTCGAACACGTTGATTCCACAAATGATTGGCAACATCAAATGCGTATTCGTAGTTACTGCCAATGTGCCAAGTGCAGCACCCAATCCAAGCGCACCAACATCACCCATGAATATTCGGGCTGGCGCCGCATTCCACCACAGGAACCCACCGCACGCACCTGCAAGTGCAGCTGAGAGCACTGCAAGGTCGAGCGGGTTCACTATGTCATAGATACGCGGATTACGAAATGCCCAATACGCAATAATCGTGAAGGCCAAGAATCCAAAGAGCGCGGATCCTGCAGCAAGTCCATCCAAACCATCGGTGACATTCACTGCATTTGTGGTGCTCCACACCATGATGGCTGTCCAAACAATAAATAGAGGTCCTGACAAATGCCAGCCCGGGCTTAGTGCGCGGGTGAATGAAATGGTTTGTGCAACTCCCGTTGTTGACGCCAAGATGAACATCAACACCGCGGTGATCCCGAACGTGATCCAACCCTTTTTCTTCCAGAAAATTCCACGATTGTGTTGACGCTGAACTTTCAGATAGTCATCGAGAAAGCCAATGATTGCCAGAACAAAAACCGTAAGCCAAATAACGGCTGCTTGGTCAGAAAACGGAAGTCCATCTCGTAAGTGCGCGACCAGCCAGCCCAGAAAACCTGCAAGCAAAATGGCTATTCCGCCCATTGTTGGAGTTCCTTGTTTCGCCATCTGGTGCGCAGGACCGTGATCTTCGGCGCCAAGAATTGGTTGACCTTTGCCTAGGCGTTGGAAAAATGAAATGAGCGCACGTGTTCCGGCAAGCGAAACCAACATTCCAACAGCACCAGCAATTAAAACGGCAATCATGATTGAGCTCCTAGAAGTTCGCGAGCGACTTGCGCATCGCTAAACGGAAAAATTTCAGTTCCAATGGTTTGAGTGCTCTCGTGACCCTTTCCTGCAATCACAACAACATCTCCAGGTTGAGCAATGGAAAACGCCTTGCCAATTGCAGCACGGCGATCTAATTCAATGCACAGCACTTTATGCGAATCAGTTGGTCTCACTCCAGCATTGATCTGAAGCGCAATCTCTGCCCCAGACTCAGAGCGAGGGTTGTCAGAAGTGATAATCACCACATCTGCCTTTGCACCTGCGATTTCACCCATCGGTAGACGCTTGTCAGCATCGCGGTCACCACCACAACCAAACACCACCATTAATTTTCCGTTTTCACTCATCAATGAGCGAGACGAATCAAGCACTCGCTCTAATGCATCTGGAGTATGCGCATAATCAACAATCACATCGAACGATTGACCTGCGTCGATAGATTCAAATCGGCCCGGCACAGCTGTGGCATGACCGAGTCCCTCGGCAATCTCTATAAGCGATACGCCAAGTGCACGGGCTGCAGATACCGCCGCGAGCGAATTCATCACGTTGAACTGACCACCCAACTGTGCTCGCACGTGAACGCCTTCCAATACATATTCAATGTGGCGAGCATCCATCTTCACCTCGGCGATATCGCTCATTCCAAATGAACAGGATTTAATAGTCATCGTGTCGAGAAGAAGTTGACCGTGCACGTCGTCGCGATTAACTACGCCACATGTGGAATATTGCTCGGTGAATAATTTCGCTTTGGCAGCAAAATACTTTTCCATCGTGTGATGGAAATCCAGATGATCTTGCGACAAGTTAGTAAACACTGCAACTTCAAACGTTGTTCCTGTTACGCGATGCAATTCAAGTGCATGCGATGTCACCTCCATCACCACTGCCCGCGCTCCATTGCGCTCAAACTCGCTCAGTGTTCGCTGCAAGTCAGTTGATTCTGGCGTGGTTCGAGCGCCGGTCAAGGTACCAATCACCTCAGTTTTCCATCCGTGCGCACGCAATATCTCTGCAAGGAGATGGGCAGTGGTTGTCTTACCATTCGTACCAGTTACTCCAACCACACACATTCTTGTGCTTGGAAAGTTGTACAGCGCTGCTGCTAAGAGACCCGTCGCATGACGCACATCGGTCACCACCACTTGCGGAATATCAATGGGTAGCGCATGATCTACCAGCAGCGCTGTTGCACCAGCATCTACGGCTTGTTGAGCAAAATTATGTCCATCCACTTGCATGCCGTTAATGCAGCAAAATATGGTGCCCGCGAGAACTTGGCGTGAATCATGTGTGATGTTGGTGATGCCGACATCGGCTCCGACAACGTCAATCAATAATCCGCGCTCACCCAGTTGTGAAGTTTCCACCAGATGACGCACGGTCATCTGGCCGGTCGCGGCCGGCGTTGCACTCATGGCTAGTGCTTTGGTCCGAGCTCTGCTGGACGCTCTTTTGGACAACCAAGATCGGTTGCGCTTGGACGAATATCAAGTTCACTGATGAGTACCTGTGCAATGTTTGCAAACACCGGCGCGGCTGCAGTTCCACCGAAGCGATCCATCGAGTCTGCGTTTGGTTCGTCGATTGACACCAACACGGTGAAACGAGGCTGCTGAGCAGGAATAAATCCGATGAAGCTTGCGAAGTACGACCGCGAACCATCGTCCGCAACATAGGTTCCGTTTTCTTGGCGCTTATAAGCAGTACCCGTCTTGCCGGCAACCGTCATGCCAGGCACTTTTCCAAGTGTTGCAGTTCCGAAACACACAACATCGGTCATGAGTGAGCGCATGGTCGCAGCGGTTTCAGGAGTAATTACTGCGTGTTGCTCACCAGCGGCAATCGGCTCATTCACGCCGTCTTTCGTAACTGTTGCCGTCACCAATCGAGGCGCAACATAATTTCCATTATTTGCCACAACGTTTACTCCCGCAATCAATTGCAAGGCCGTTGCTGAATAACCATAACCATATGACGTGGTGAATTTCTTGGCACCTGCCCACTTGTCTGATGGCTGAAGGATTCCCTTGGTCTCGCCTGGGAAATCAATTGCCGTTTTAGCGCCGAATCCAAATGACTTCAAATAGTCGTGCAACTTGTCTGGACCAATGGTTTGACCAATCATCAATGTTCCAACGTTTGATGAATCAACAATGATCTTGCGCACAGACATGTCTTCTAGCCCGTGCGGATATGCATCATTAATTGGCTGCTGCCACTTCGTGCCTTTGTTAGCTATAAATGTTGGTGGAACGTTGAACACTGTCGTTGCATCGACTTTGCCTTCGTTTATTGCAGCAGCGATGCTGAATACCTTTGCCACCGAACCTGGTTCGTTCGCTTCAACAGCCGCAATGTTTCCCGAATCGGCTGAATACGTTCCGTCTTCGTTCAATCGCAATGTCGACATGGCAAAGATTTCGCCAGTTGCAGAATCCATCACGATCGCAGTTCCACTTCGCGCCTGAAGTCGTGCAATCTGCTGAGCCAAAATTCCATCAACCTGGAATTGAATGTTGCGATCAATGGTGGTGACCAATGTCTTGCCAGGTATTGCAGCAACGCTGTTGTCTTGTGTGGCAGGAATGGACTGACCCTTTGCGCTCACTTCGCGCACCTGACGACCATTTACGCCAGCAAGTAATACGTCGAACTGTTTTTCAAGTCCTGATGTTCCTAGCCCATCCGGATCTGTGCGACCCACCAATGCACGCAATCCATCGCTAGTCAGTTCGCGACCCGACTCGTTGTAGGCCGATACGCCCGGCAGTTGCAACGCAATGAGCGAGTCGGCAACTTCTTGTGAGGCCTGACGAGCGATATAGGTGAAGCTGGAGGTTTTATCTTGAAGCTTTTCAGCCAGTGCAACTTCTGCCTCTGGAGTCATTGCCAACACAGCTGCCACTGCATGTGCCGTGCCTACAGGATCTACAACTTCACGTGGATCTGCATAGACCGTGCGTAATGGAACTGGTATCGCGAGTTCAAGGCCGTTGCGATCGAGGATCGAACCTCGTTCCGCATGAACAATGTTCACTCGAGTGCGTTGTGCAACGCTTGCGTCGCGATATTGCCCAGACCCAATCGTTTGCAAATAGCCAGTGCGTAGCAACATCGCACACAACATCAACGACACACCAATACGCACATAAGCCAGGCGATGTGAAATTTTTCCTGGCTTGAGATCTTCAGTCAGCGTACGAACGGTTTGCCGCGCAGCTGCACGAGCAATATCACTCGCACGCTGTGGCTCGTGACGACGTCCGCGGGATCCGGCAGCAATACTCATGGTTGCGTCACCTCGTTTTGTGGAGCACCTAAATTCGCGAGCGGGTTTAACGAGGCGATGTTCGATGGATTGGCAAATGCTGGGTCCATCTTCCCTGTTGAGATCACCACTGAGGCAACTACATCCTCAGGGATTTCCACAAACTTGGAACCAAGACCTGGCGTCATCATCATGGCTGCAGCTTGTTCGCGAAGATATTCAGGTGCCAACAGCGAGGCTCGCTGCTGACGAAGTTCATCGTGATATTGCCGTGCGAGTGAAATTTCACTTGTCAGGTGGTCCAATTTCAACTGTTGTCCAGCGATGTACGCCTGCAAACCAATTACCGACGACACGACCACGAACAGTCCAAGCACCATGGCGCTAAAGAACACGATGGTTCGCTTCGATGTGCCTGGAATGACTGTGAGATGGCGTTCAGGGGGTATCGATTGTTCACCACGTGGTCGCCGTTGCGGCACCCGTTCTGTGTTGATCGCTAACGCCATCTCAGCAGCCGACCTTTTCTATAACCCTGAGTCGCGCAGATGATGCGCGAGGGTTGCGTTCAATTTCTTCCGCAGATGCATGTTCGGCAACGCGTACCTTCTTCACCAACTTGCCCGAGGACAAATGATGTTGAAACGGCGAAGCAATGGTGGTTGCGCCTGGACGAGTCTCGGCATCTCGGAACGCTTGCTTCACAATGCGGTCTTCTCCGGAGTGGTACGACAACACGGCGATTCGGCCACCGATTTCCGTAGCTTCAATCGCATCCGAAATTGCCTTCGGCAAAATTTCGAGTTCCTTATTCACTTCAATGCGAATTGCTTGGAATGTGCGCTTCGCTGGATGCCCGCCGGTGCGACGAGCCGGAGCAGGAATGGCGTTGGCAACAATTTCTGCCAACGCAGAAGTTGTCATCACCGGACGTGCGGCAACAATCGCCTTCGCAATGCGGAAGGCAAATCGCTCGTCTGCGTGATCGCGCAATACATCGGCAAGTTGTTGAACTTCGTAGCCGTTTACTACATCAAGCGCGCTGAACTCTTGTGTCGTGTCCATGCGCATATCGAGTTGACCATCGTTGCGATATGAAAAACCACGATCCGCTTCATCGAACTGCGGTGAAGAAACTCCGAGGTCAAACAACGCTCCCGAAATTTTTGACACATGATGCAAGTGCAAGAACTCCGACACCCCATCAAAACGACCTTGGTGAAACATCAGTCGGCCAGAAAATTGTGGAGAAACCTTCCGTGCATGTTCGATGGCCATTGGGTCTTGGTCAATTCCGAACACGCTCATCCACGGGTATGCAGTGAGCAAGCGCATTGCATGTCCTGCTCCGCCCAACGTTGCATCTACGACCACGCCATGTGGAACCGCACCGAAGAGTTCCGTAATTTCGTTTGCCATTACCGGCTCGTGATTAAACGTTGAGTTGGTAGTTGTGGAATTCATCAGAAGTACTCGACTCGTATTTACGAGTTCGCTACCGAATGGTGCTTCGCTGTACTGCAGCCCCCCGGCCGGCATTGTCGTCGGGATGTCTCCCCGATTCGACGAAATGGAAGCGGGCGGAGTTGGGGCTGTCCATCTTGCTAACCGAAGGACTGCAGTACAGCGAAACGTTCATATGAGGAGCGCTCGCAAAAAGTGGTGTGGTCGATGCGCTCCTTTCCCCGCTACTCGCCTGATCCGGCGATTTGCTCGATACCCATGAGGACCACGCGCTCGTGGCGCTCTGGGTCCCAAATTTCAACCCGGTTGTAGTTACCGCTAACGAGCACACGTGAATTCAGCGTGAGACCGGCATATTCGCGCAACTTTTCTTCGATATTGATGCGACCCTGAGCGTCAATTGCGACTTCAAAGGTGTTGCTCGCCTGAGCGCGTTGCTGGTTGAGCGACATCTC